>CAIWRU010000030.1 GCA_903915155.1 uncultured Mucilaginibacter sp. | reverse complement strand
GCCTTTTTTGTTTTATACCATCTTATTTCGCTTGATAAGGTAGGCCTTTAAAATATCATTGTACCCTTCATCAATACCCGCATCGACTATATCAATATGGTATTGGGCGCATTTTAGCTCAATTTGTTTGCGGAAATGTGTTAACGAAGCCTGGTAGGCCTCGCGTATTTTGCCGGGGTGTACCTTTACCTCTTCCCCGCTTTCCATATCAATAAAATGGTGCGGGCGGTTATCAAAATTAAGGCCCAGCTCCTTTTGTTTATCATGCACGTTGAATATCACTACCTCGTGCTTGTTATATTTTAAATGCTGAATGGCTGCAAATAGCGCTTGCAGCTTTTCTTCATCCATATTATTCTCCAGCATGTCGCTAAAAATAATAACCATGGAGCGCTGATGGATTTCCTGCGCTATATGATGCAATACGCCGGTAATATTGGTTTGGGTGGTTGTTTTGGGATTATTGTATGCTTTTTCCAATTCAGCATACAGGTAAAACAGGTGCGTGCTGGTTGATTTTGCCGCGCTAATCCAATCTATCTTGTCCGAGAACAGGCACAGGCTAAAAGCATCGCGCTGTTTTTTGAACAGGTACATGAGTGATGCGACTGCATAAATAGAGAATTGCAGCTTGCTTATACCCTTATCCGGAAAATTCATGCTTGATGAAGTATCAAGCAGCAGGAAACAGCGCAGGTTGGTCTCCTCCTCAAACTGCTTTACAAACAGCTTATCTGTTCGGGCCAGTAACTTCCAGTCGATATTTTTAACAGATTCGCCGTTATTATATAACCGGTGCTCAGCAAACTCAACCGAAAAACCATGAAACGGGCTTTGATGCAAGCCGGTAATAAACCCTTCCACCACTTGGCGGGCAAGCAGTTCAAGATTGGCCAACTGGCGTATTTCCTGGTCTTCGTTTAAGCGGGGCATAATGGTAAAAATAGTTAAAAGTCTTAAGTCGCGAGTCCTAAAGTCTGTTTTAATTATATAACTGACTATAGACTCAAGACTACGGACTATGGACTAAAAGTATGGGCATAAAAAAAGCGTCACAAAATCTGTAACGCTTTCTTATATTATTTTATGCTGTCGCTAATTATAACTGCGCGCTTAACTTACCTGCAAGTATTGATTTTGGCACAGCGCCTATCTGTTTGTCAACAATTTCGCCGTTTTTAAAGTACAATAAAGCGGGGATGTTGCGTATGCCAAATTTCATCGATATGCCGGGATTGTTATCAACATTTACTTTGCCAACAATTGCTTTGCCTTCATATTCTTTTGCAATTTCTTCAACCACAGGGCCAACCATGCGGCAGGGACCGCACCATTCAGCCCAAAAGTCAATTAGTACCGGTTTATCAGATTTAAGTACAAGCTCTTCAAAGTTTGCATCTGTGATTTCTAAAGCCATGATATTTTGTTTTTTAAATTTCGTTATACAAATATATACTATTCAAATTGCTTGCCACAATGCTTAACCTGACAATCTGACAATTATATTACCGCCGAACTTAGAGGCCGGTTTTATGTGATTTTTGGGTGACAAAATTTGATATGTAGAGACGCAATACTTTGCGTCTACATGGGTTACTTTTTTGTTAAAATGGGTATTAATTGTAAATCATAAACCATGATAGTTGCCATTATTCCTTTGCTACTCATATTAATTCCACCTATATTTCAAGCTATCTTGTCTAAGAGAAGCATTAAAGGCAAAGTAAAATTGCCCTTATGGAGCATAAATGTAATTACTATACTTTTAGGTTTTTCGTTACCCATATTTGCCATGTTTATTTCAATGTCGGGGCTAAATCCAAATATAAAATGTGCAACGGGCTGTACCGCTTTTCTTATAATAGGCTGGTTTATCGCTATAGTAACTATACCGTTAATCGGCATTGGTTATTATATCACCTACACCTATTCAAAAAGACAAAATATCCCGATAAATTAATATCTATATCAGCAATATCTTGCGGGTTCAATTTCTCAAATCATGTTATCGAACCTATGTGAAGTTATCGCAGAAACTCACATCACGAAAATCCTTAAAATCGGTTGAATCCTGGTTCTCTTTTCCCTAAAAAATCACTTAATTTGCCGAATTATATATCTTAACAATGCAAGACCTGAAAAAACTTATTGAAGATGCCTGGGACGACAGGAAACTATTAAACTATACCGAATATATCACCGCCATTGATACCGTTATCGAACGGCTCGACAAAGGCACCCTGCGTGTGGCCGAATTAATAGATGGCCGCTGGCATACCAATGAATGGATAAAGAAAGCAGTAATATTATATTTCCCCATCCGCAGTATGGAAGAAATCACGGTTGGCCCCTTTGTTTTCCACGACAAAATGAAGCTAAAAACCGACTATAAAAAAGCCGGTGTACGTGTTGTGCCTCATGGCCTTGCCCGTTACGGTGCTCATTTAGAGGCCGGCGTTATTATGATGCCATCATACGTAAATATTGGTGCCTATGTAGGGGAAGGCACCATGGTTGATACCTGGGCAACAGTAGGCTCATGCGCGCAGATAGGCAAACATTGCCACCTGAGTGGCGGTGTAGGCATTGGTGGTGTGCTTGAACCTGTACAGGCATCGCCGGTTATTATTGAAGACAATTGCTTTTTAGGCTCAAGGGCCATAGTTGTAGAAGGTGTGCATTTGGAGCAGGAAGTAGTTTTAGGCGCAAATGTAGTATTAACCGCATCAACCAAAATTATTGATGTTACGCACGAAACACCTATTGAATATAAAGGCATAGTGCCTGCACGCTCGGTAGTAATACCGGGTTCATACGCTAAACAATTCCCCGGTGGCGAGTACCATGTGCCCTGCGCATTGATCATTGGTAAACGTAAAGAATCGACTGATAAAAAAACATCGCTTAATAACGCCCTGCGCGAGAACAATGTGGCGGTGTAGTTAGATTTGAGAAGTGAGATATGAGATTTGAGACAAAAAGATAATGGTTTATTTCAAATCAATTAATAAATTTTGATGTTAATAGATAAACCTGTGCAGCTAATCTCATATCTCACATCTCAAATCTCATATCTTCTCTCATGAAAATAGGATACGACGCCAAACGTGCTTTTCTAAACAACACCGGGCTGGGTAATTATAGCAGGTGGCTGATAAAAACCATGGCGCAAAACTATCCTGCGCATGAGTATTTCCTGTATACCACCAAAGTAAAAAAGAACAACTGGACAGAGTTTTTAAAGCCGCTTACTAATATACAAACCATTACCCCCGTGGGTAAGCTCATCAAATCATGGTGGCGTAGTAAAGGTGTGGTGGAAGATTTGAAACGTGATGGTGTTGACCTGTACCACGGCCTCAGTCACGAAATACCTATCGGCATAAAAGAATCGGGCATCAAATCAGTGCTTACGGTGCACGACCTGATATTCATGCACTTTCCCGATCAGTATGGCTGGCTAAGCCGTAATATCTATTTCCTTAAGCTAAAAAAGTCATCTGCGGTAGCAGACAAGATCATCGCCGTAAGTCAGAAAACCAAAGACGACCTGGTTGAGCTGTTGCACATATCGCCCGGTAAAATTGAAGTGATGTACCAGGGTTGCGACCTATCATTCTATATAACGCAAACAGATGATCAGAGAAAAGTGGTCGCCAAAAAATATGAACTACCCGAGAAATTCATCTTAAACGTAGGCACCATTGAGGAACGCAAGAACCTGATGCTGATAGCCAAAGCGCTGCCCTATATTAAAAATGATATACCTTTGGTAGTAGTAGGTAAGCAAAAAAAGTATTTTAAGCAGGTTAATCAATTTTTGAAGGATAACGACCTGAAAAAACGGGTTATCTTCCTGGATAAGGTTGATTTTGCTGATCTGCCCGCGATATATCAAATGGCCAGCCTGTTTATCTATCCATCGAGGTATGAAGGCTTTGGCATCCCGGTTTTGGAAGCCATTGTTAGCGGTACGCCGGTGATAGCGGCAAAAGGCTCGTGCCTGGAGGAAGCTGGTGGCCCGGATAGCGTTTATGTTGGCCCGGATGATGAACAGGAACTGGCCACGCAGGTTGATAACATACTGGCCGACGAGGCCTTACAATGCAAAATGATTGAAAAGGGCTACACATACGCCAAAAAATTCGCTGACGACAAATTGGCTGCCCAATTAGAAAAAATTTATAAAAATGCTTAGAGACGAAGTTGCAAAAGCTTATAAAGTGATACAGGATGGCGGCATCATCCTATACCCTACCGATACCATTTGGGGCATTGGCTGCGATGCTACAAACACCGAAGCCGTACGAAAAATTTATCGCCTTAAACAGCGCGATGAAGCCAAAAGCATGATCATTTTGCTGGATGTAGATAATAAACTGCCTGCTTACATAAGTGACGTACCCGACCTGGCTTACGACCTGATAGAATTTGCCGAAAACCCGCTAACCCTGGTTATGCCCGGAGCCAAAAACATATCTCCTGCACTCATTAACAGCGATGGCAGCATTGGCGTTCGTGTGGTGAACAATGCGTTTTGCCAGCAACTGATACAGCGGATGCGCAAACCATTGGTATCTACCTCGGCCAATATTAGTGGCAAACCATCGCCGCAATATTTTTCGCAGATAGATGAAGCGATAATCAATGGCGTTGATTATGTGGTCGACCTTGACCAGGATAGCATGGAGATAAAAACACCATCAACTATTATGCGGTTGGCGCCGAATGGAAGTTTTGAGTTTTTAAGGCGGTAGCAGCCCCACCCAAACCCTCCCCGGAAGGGAGGGCTTTAAAAAAGCATAAAGCAAAAGTCTCCCCTTCCGGGGGAGATTTAGAGGGGGCTGGCTGTTTTTATTTCCTTTTCCTTAATTTTGCCCCATACATGATACAGCACCTCAATAACCCGGTATTTAAAATTATATCACAAACCGCCGGCGAAAGCTATTTACAGGCTTATGCCATTGGCGGCTTTGTGCGCGATATTTTTTTGAAACGACCATCAAAGGATATTGATATTGTAGTACTGGGCAATGGGATTGACTTTGCCGAAGCGGTTGCTAAAAAATTAAAGGTTAAGCTGGCAGTTTTTAAAAACTTCGGCACCGCGCAGCTAAAATATAACGACCTTGAGATAGAGTTTGTAGGCGCACGCAAGGAATCGTACCGCTTGGATTCGCGCAAGCCCATTGTGGAGAACGGCACACTTGAAGACGACCAAAAACGTCGAGATTTTACTATAAACGCACTTGCAATAGCCCTACACCCTGATAGCTATGGCGAATTGCTCGACCCGTTTGGCGGCATGGCCGATATGGAGCAAAAGCTTATCCGCACGCCGCTTAACCCGGTAGAAACTTTTTCAGACGACCCGCTGCGCATGATGCGGGCCATACGCTTCGCAGCGCAATTGAATTTTAAGATCGACGACATCGCGGTTGCTGCCATAAAAAATAATATTGACAGGATAAGCATAGTATCGCAGGAACGCATAACCGATGAACTTAACAAGATCATCCTGTCGCCCAAACCATCCATAGGCTTTAATTATCTATTTGACACAGGGCTGCTGCGTAAAATATTCCCGCAAATGGTTGATCTGTATGGCGTCGAGATCATTAACGGCAAGGGACATAAGGATAATTTTTACCACACCCTGCAGGTGCTTGATAACATTTGCGAAACTACGGACGACCTATGGTTACGCTGGGCTGCCATTTTGCACGATATTGCCAAACCCGCAACCAAGCGCTTTGAATCCGGCCACGGCTGGACGTTCCATGGGCACGAGGATAAAGGCGCGCGCATGGTGCCAAAAATATTCGCCCAGTTAAAACTACCGCTTAATGAAAAAATGAAGCAGGTGCAAAAACTGGTAATGTTGCACTTAAGGCCGATAGTTTTGTCGCAATCCATAGTAACTGATTCGGCAGTTAGGCGTTTACTTTTTGAGGCAGGCGACGACATTGAAGGACTGATGTTGTTGTGTAAAGCAGACATTACGACAAAAAACGAATATAAAGTAAAAAAATACCGCCAAAATTTCGATCTCGTTCAACAAAAATTAAAAGATGTTGAGGAGCGTGATAATATGCGCAACTGGCAGCCACCCGTTACCGGCACCGATATTATGCAGCTTTTTGGCATAAAAGAGGGCCGGGAAGTAGGAATTATCAAGAACCAGATACGCGAAGCCATACTTGAGGGCGAAATACCTAACTCAAGAAACGAGGCAATTGAGTACACAATTTTAAAAGGCGCAGAAATTGGCTTAAAAGTTGTGGCAAGCGTTTGATGAGTAGATGTGCGAATGTGCAGATTATTGAAAAAAAAAGACAAAAGTTGAATCATGAGTTCAATAAATCATTAATTCAATAATTTTCATAAATCCGAAATCGAAAATTCGAAATCCGAAATAAAAGAAATATTTTTGCTAAAATCACTAACATAACAAATGGCACTATACAGGTTCAGGGTTACTTTTGAAGATTACGATGATGTTACAAGAGAGATCGATGTTAAATCGAATCAAACTTTTGAAGATCTTCATCGTGCTATCCATCAGTCAACTGGCTATAATCCCGAATATTCGTCTTCTTTCTACATCAGCAATGATCAATGGATGAAAGGGGAAGAAATTACCTATTTACCTAACCAAAGGCGGATAGACCGTGGTGTATCGCTGATGGAAAGGGTAAAGCTGAGCAGCTTTATTGACGATCCTCACCAAAAATTTTACTATACTTTTAACTTCGATCGCCCCTTTGATTTCCATGTGGAGCTGATGAAGATAATATTGGAAGACGCACCCGGCGTTACTTATCCTGCGGTAATAAAGTCGGTTGGCGAAGCTCCAAAACAATTCGGCAACGTGTTTAACCCCACAGCATTGCCTGCTGAGAGCGAAGAATTTGATTTCCTGAACGAAGAAATGGGCTTTAACCCCGAAGATGCCGACGACCTTACAGAAGTTGTTGACGAAGAGGCAGAAACCGATGAAGTGCCGTTACACGTTGATGATGAAGAGGAAGAAGATGAATTCGGCAGTGAGTTTTCGGATAATGAAGGTTTTGAAGACGACGGAAAAGCACACGAAGACTATTAAGTAGTCCATGGACCATAGTCGATAGTCCATGGAGTAGCGATAAATAATTGCATTGGTTTACTATGGTCTATGGACCATCGACTATGGACATCCACTATGAATTCAACAAAAACCCTTCTTGTTATTGCCGGCCCTACCGCTGTTGGCAAAACAGCGGTGGCTATTCAATTGGCGCAGCGTTATAATACCGTTGTACTATCGGCTGATTCGCGCCAGTTTTACCGCGAAATGAATATTGGCACCGCCAAACCCAGCGAGGAGGAATTAGCTGCGGTTAAGCATTATTTTATTGATTCACATTCTATAGTCGAGAACTTTAGCGTAGGCGATTATGAAAAGCAGGCTTTGGCTTTGCTTGATGAGTTGTTTAAAGTACACGATGTAATAATACTTGCCGGCGGCTCAGGTCTGTATGTGAAAGCTGTTTGCGAAGGATTTGATGAATTGCCCGTTGCCGACCCCGGCATACGCCACCGTTTGAACCAGGATTTTACCGAACTGGGCATAAAGCACCTGCAGGAGCGTTTATTTAACGTCGACCCTGTATACTACCGCATGGTTGATATACATAACCCACAACGCATAATACGCGCTTTGGAGGTATATGAAAGTACCGGCAAACCTATATCGTCGTTCCGTAAATCAACCAAAAACAACCGGCCTTTCAGGGTGGTGAGTATCGGTCTGAATTTGCCCCGCGATATTTTATATCGCCAGATAAACTACCGTACGGATATGATGGTGAAACATGGCCTTATTGATGAGGTGCGTTCACTTTTGCCCTATCGCCATTTAAATTCGTTGAATACAGTAGGCTATAGCGAACTGTTCGATTATTTCGATGGGAAGACCGATCTTGAACAAGCCATCGACCTTATAAAACAAAACACACGTCATTTTGCAAAAAGGCAGCTAACCTGGTTCCGTAAGGATAAAGATGTAAACTGGCTGGAAGCTGATGACGAGGAACTGATTCCCGATATCATCAACCTGGTTAATGCGCCGGTAGTGGTTGAGGAAAATGATGAGGAAGAAGCGGTATAACTTTGTTGGATTCTCTCGGCCTGCACCCGATCAAACAACACACGTGATTATTTTTTCAACTTAACACTATCAACTTTCTTATTAACGTTGGGCCCGTTGCCAATTACCTGCGGTGGTAAATTCCATATAATGGGTTTTTCCTTCGAATTCACCTCAACTATCTGCATGTCGTTCAATTCTTTTCTTCGGGTGGTCCTGTTTAAAAACGCGGGTTTAAGGCGGGTTATATTGTAGCGTTGCTGCTCATATACTTCGTCCATCTTCCAGCCTTTGGCGGTCAGTCGTTTAATAACATCGGGACTGGCGTACAGGTAAAATGTATTTTTAGGGATGGCTTTAACTGTATCGGGGTTAATATAGGTTAAAGGCGATTTCAAATAAAACTCCATGGGCCAGGCATCGGTTTCGCATTGTGCTACAGGATATTTATGGGTAGTCGGGCGGTTCAACCAAAAGGCCGCCTCGCTGCCGCCCTGGTATTTTACCAGCGTGGGGTAAAAGGCAAGGTTAAGGTATAAGTTAACGATGAATGAGGCCAAAACAGTGGTAATTATAATCTTCGGTATCACTCCCTCGCCCACTATATCAGGCAGTAGCACCATGGCTATGTAAAGCAGGCTCACCACAACTATCACCGGCCATGGGAACACAGGGAAGAAAAAGAACTCAATAGCGCAAACTACCAGCATCATGATGCCGATAACAGCTATTTGCGTAATGCGGATGGCCCGAATGCTGCCGGGCAACTGTACATTATACAGGTATTGTGCGGTAATAATGGCAAAGAACGGGAATACAATGTTCATATAGTGCGGCAACTGGAACTTTGATGCCGAGAATAGCAAAAAAGTAAGCAAAGCTGCGCTGATACAATACCATTCCTGCGCCTGTACGTTTTTTACACCTGTTTTAATGTACCTGTATATAGCTGCAAATAGCAATAACGACCACGGCAAAAATGCCCATAAGGTTGTGTGTACGAAAAACAATGGATCACCACCACCCTTTATAGGACCTGTATTGAAGAACCGCCCGAACTGGCTGCCCCAGAAAAAGAATGCGATACCCGATACACCTTTTTGCCCGAATATTACTTTTTCGGGATGCAGGTCGAACTGTTGATACAGGCAATACAACTCGGGGGTAATGAGCAGCATGGTAAGCACAATGGCCAGCAACCATTTCCAGCTAAAAAGTTGTTTCCATTGGCGCGTGATGATCAGCTGCCCGGCAATGGCTCCGCCAATGGGGATAATGGCGAACATTCCCTTGGTCATAATGGCGCAGGCGGCAAATACACAACCAGCCAGCAAGTGCCAATAATTGTTGCTCTTATTCGCCTTGTAAAAATGAAATACCGAGGCAATAATGAGCCCGGTTAAATAAGGTTCAGCGCGCACATCGTTGTTAGATAACAGGATATGTTGGGCAGTAAGCAATATCAGCGTCGCCCATAAGGCTATTTGCTGGTTATATAATTCTTTTGCCATGCGATAGGTATATAGCGCCCCCGTCAGCAAAAATAAAATACCCGGCAGCTTATATGCCCATGTGCTGATACCAAAAATATTGAACGAAAGTGCCGCTATCCAGAATGGGAAATGTGGCTTATCGAGCCAATCGGTGCCGTTTACTATAAGATTGGTATAGTCATGGTGCAGCACCATGGTTTTGCCTATGGTCGCATATAAAGCGGCATCAGGGCCCATAATGGTAACAAACATGCCACTAAAATTTACAGCTACAGCAGCGGCAATAAGAATATAAAGCCAGTTTAATTGTTTAACGGGTATTGGTTGGTCCATAAAAAAGCAAATGTATCCAGGTGGGGTAAATATAATCAGATTTTTGGGTTTCCCGTTTTATAAATAAGGGTGTTTCCCTGTGGCCGTTCATACGTCCGCGGCATCATTCACGAAGTATAATTCAGCGCATATTTGTCTGAACCATGATTCACATGATTAGCAGATTAACAGGATGTTAGTAGTTATTAAATCAAGGCAATCCTTAAATCCTAAAAATCACGGTTCAGACAAATTACAAAAACTTCAATATATTCTCCGTCGTATCTATCTCCCCTATTCGTGGGAAAATATATTTAAAGCTGTGTTCATGCGCATCGGCAAACATATCGGTCATGGCATCGCTGGCGAAGGTAAGGTTATAGCCCTTTGCACTGGCTATACGCGCAGTCCCCTCTACGCCTATGCTTGTGGCCACACCGCCGATCACAATACCGGTAACACCGCGTTTTTTCAGTTCTTCGTCAAGATTGGTGCTGTCGAACGCGCCCCAGGTTGATTTGGTAACGAATATATCATCATCCTGCGTTTTTAACTCGGGCACTATCTCAAAAAAGTCGGCCGTAAACTGCCTGGCAGGCGCATTTGACGGCTCTTTACGTGCAGTGGCCCATTTTGAATTCGATGGGTTCACATTAACAATTACAACCGGTAAACCCGCCTTGTGAAACGCATCGGTAAGTTTAGCGGCATTTTCTATTATGCCCGCTATGGGGTGTACCACGGGGTATGCTGCAATCCCTTTCTGAAGATCGATCAATACCAGTGCGGTATTTTTATCAAGTGCTGTTATCATAGTTATTAAATTTAATAAGGCAAACTTACAAGTTTAACTTATTAGTCCAAAGTAATTATTCTGTTATTGTTTAAACATTTTAGTCGTAACTTGGTATTACTACTAATATTTAAATCAAAACATACCATGAAATACGCATTCGTTTTTGGCACAAGCGCCTTTATAGTCCCCAATGGTGTTATCAGCTACGCTGATGGCGAAAATATAAAACAGGTATTAAGGATACAGTCCATTTATCACGACACTCAACCAAACTCATTTTTGAGTGTAGACCTGAACATTAAGGATGATAAAGGCAACCAGTTAATATTAGCCGGCAGCAATAGGGAGTTTGGTAGTTTATTTAAAGTTGAAAGTCACCGCGATAGTGTTAAGGTATACAAAGATGACGGCTCCTTACTTATACATGTACACCAATTGGATGATGAGTCGGCCATGAGTTTGGAACATAATATAACTGCCGAATTTGAAGAAAACATGCCATTGGCAGTAATACGCATAACCGGCGATTTTATGGTTGAGGATGTGCACGTTATAGCCGAAAATGAGAAACTTTATGTAAACGACGATGGCTACGCCACATCCGCTTTGGCCGGCAACCATTTACGGTTTACCGCCAACGGAATCGATCTTTAACATCCATAAAACCCATAGCAATTCATCCCGCGGTTAAAAATTATAGGCGTTTTGTAATATCTGCCTTAATTATTAATTATTATTGTATTGCGATACCGCTTTTCAATAACCTTTAGGACGACATGAATAATCCCACCGTTAATGATTCTTTAAGTTTTCTAAAGGGTGACGGCGAGGCAGCAGAACTGATACGCAAAGTTGACTGGGCAAATACCGCGGTTGGCCATCCCTCAACGTGGCCTCAAAGCCTGCGTACTACGCTAAATATTATACTGAATTCGCGGTTTCCCATGTTCCTGTGGTGGGGGCCCGAACTTATCCAGTTTTATAACGATGCTTATCGCCCAAGCTTTGGCAACCAGGGCAAACACCCCGCCGCCATGGGGCAGCGCGGCGAAGACTGCTGGCCCGAAATATGGCCCGTTATAAAACCGCTGATAGACCAGGTTTTATCCACCGGTATATCAACGTGGAGCGAGGACCAACTGATACCTATATACCGTAACGGGCAACTGGAAGATGTGTACTGGACATTTAGTTACAGCCCGGTTAATAATGAGTCGGGCATTATTGCAGGTGTATTGGTAACCTGTTCAGAAACTACCGGTAAGATTGAAAGCTTAAGAACTTTAACCGAAAGTAAGGCCGACCTGGAATTTACCATAGCCGCCGCCGAGCTTGGCATTTGGGAGTTTAATCCCTCCACTTATAAATTTACAGGAAATAGCAGGTTAAAACAATGGTTCGGCATTTCAAGCGACTTAGAAATCGACCTGTCAGCAGCTCTTGACGTAATAG
This sequence comes from uncultured Mucilaginibacter sp., assembly GCA_903915155.1. Taxonomy (GTDB): domain Bacteria; phylum Bacteroidota; class Bacteroidia; order Sphingobacteriales; family Sphingobacteriaceae; genus Mucilaginibacter. The sequence continues at coordinate 3,734 of CAIWRU010000030.1, read as the reverse complement.
CCGAAAATGACCGCGAAAAAGTAATTGCCGCTATACAGCTTGCCTTGCAAATGGAATCGGGCGGTAATTATGATATTACCTATAGTATCATTCACCCATACAGTAAAACCGAACGCATAGTAAGGGCACGGGGAAAAGCGCTTTTTGACGAACTGGGGCAGCCCTATCGTTTTAACGGCATACTACAGGATATTACCCGCGAAACCATCTCGCGCAGGGCATTGGCCGAAAGCGAAAAAAGTTTCAGGGCGCTTATATTGCAAGCGCCGGTAGCCATTTGTGTTTTGCGCGGCCCTATTCATATTGTTGAAATAGCAAACGACCGCATGCTTGAAATATGGGGCAAAAAAGCCGATGAGGTAACCAACAGGCCTATATTCCGTGGCTTGCCCGAGGTGAAAGAACAGGGATTGGAAGATATTTTGCACAATGTATTTGTAAATGGCACACCTTTTATTGCCAATGAGCATCCGCTGCTTTTACCCCGCAACGGCAGGATAGAACTTACGTACATCAATTTTATTTACCAGGCTATAAGGGAGGGCGACGGGCATATATCGGGCATTGCAGTAATAGCAACCGAAGTGACCGAACAGGTAATGGGCCGCAAAATTGCCGAGGAAAATGAAAGGCAATTCAGGCAGATAGCCGATTCCATGCCCCAGATAGTTTGGACTGCCCAACCCGACGGTTTTATTGATTATTACAATAAGCAATGGTATAACTATACCGGCCTGAGGAAAACATCGGGAACACAAAACTGGGTGCCAATACTTCATCCCGATGATGTTGAAAAATGTGCCGACGCATGGAACCACTCGGTTAAGACCGGCAAAAACTATGATATTGAATACCGCTTTGCCGACCGCAGGACCCCGGGCACTTACCGCTGGTTTTTAGGCAGGGCAGCACCAATAAAAAATGAAGAAGGTAAGATCATAAAATGGTTTGGCACCTGTACAGATATTAACGACCAAAAGCTTTTACAACAGCAAAAGGATGATTTTGTAAGTGTGGCCAGCCATGAGCTAAAAACCCCACTGACCAGTATAAAAGCCGGGATGCAGCTAATTGAGCTGCTTGCAAAAAACGAGGCTATAGACAGGGAAAAGCTTTTAAAAATTGCAAATACATCAAGCAATAACATTAAAAAACTAAGTAAACTGGTCGACGATCTTTTTAATGCTACCCGTATTGAACATGGGCAGTTATTGGTTAATAAAACATGCTTTGCGCTGTATGACCTGGTTGAAGAATGTTGCGAACATGTGCTTTTAGCCGGCACGCACCTGATAACCATAACAGGCGATAAAACGCTGCAAATAAATGCCGACCGCCAAAAAATTGAACAGGTGATAGTAAACCTGGTTAACAATGCGGTTAAATACGGTGCCGATTCAAAACAAATAGGCATCGCTATCAGTGATTTTCCAGGTTCGGTAAAAGTAAGCGTGCAGGATCACGGCATCGGCATATCTGCGGCTAAGGTACCTTACCTGTTCGATCGTTATTACCGGGTTGAAACCTCGGGCATCCAATACGCCGGGCTCGGCCTGGGGTTATATATTTCGAATGAGATCATTAAGCAACACGGCGGCAAAATGGGCGTTGATACCGAGGAAAATAAAGGAAGCTGCTTTTGGTTCACCCTGCCGGTTGAGGATGAAATAAAGTAGTTCAACACTTTGCTGAGGTACGAAGCATCTTCTATGCGATCCATGTCGCCTACCTGTTTATCGTAGAAGATCCTTCACTACGTTCAGGATGACAAAAAAAGTTACAAGGTTTAATAGTCCAGTTCGTGGCAATCAAAACCTGCGGTTTGCAGCAGCGATTCCACATGGCTTGCGGGCAGATCGTTTGATACTATCCGTAAAATATGATCGCAATCCTCCAAATCAAAGTTCCAATCTTCAATAGCCGGAATGGCAGTTAGCAGGGGTTGCACCCTCCTAACCGCCTTTACATCGGCAACATTCGTTACAAATACCAGTATCTCCATAATGATGTTATTTTCGGAATAGGGAACAGGATACGGGGGGATCCCCGTATCCTGTTCCTTATATACATTATTCAGCTTTCGGTGCTTCCTGGGGTGCAAAATTGTCCCAGTCATTGCCAAAGTGCCTGCCGCGCCGGTCGCCCCAGCCGCAACGTTCGCTCATTTTTTGTTTAAAACGCTCCCTTTCTTCGGGGGTCATGTTTTTAAAACGGTCTTCCATACGGTGGCGCATCCATGGGCCGCCCCCGCCAAAGCCTTTGCCTTTACCAAAGCCAAACAGTATTTTGCATAGTATAAATATGCCCATGGCTTGCCAAAAGGTTATTACGCCAACGTGCAATATTGCGGGCAGCAGGGCATTCCACAGCTGCATTACCACAAAGCTTATCAGCGTTAAAAAAGCTGCTATGGCTATGGGTATAAAAATAAATCGTCCTTTAAAAAATATTCTTTTCATGTTTTTAATTTTTAATAATCTGTAATCTCGTCATACAATTGTTTAAGCCGCTTGCGCAGGTGCAGTACCGCATATCGTTTACGCGATACCAGGGTTTGAATATTATCGCCGGTAAGCTCTACCATTTCGGCAAACGAAACGTCCTCAAGTTCGTTCCATATAAAAACCTGGCGCTGTTTCTCGGGCAATTCATCAAGCGCGAAAAATAGCTGCTCCCAAAAAAGGTTGCGTAAATATTCGGTTTCCGGTGTCTTTGATTCGGTAAGCAGTATCGATTTAAAATCGGTTAGATCGTCGTCATTTTCATCATCAGCGCCAACAACCATATCATCAAGCAAGGTTTCCGATTTCTTCCTGTGCTTATCAGTTATTTTATTGTTGGCAACCCTGTACAACCAGGCGCCTGTTTGTTCAATGGGTTCCGAATTGATGACCGAACTAAACTGGTACCAAACATCCTGCAGAATGTCTTCGGCATCGGCATCGCTTTTCACCCTGCGGCGAATAAAGCCCAGCAAGTTTTTGCCATACGATTTTATCGTTTGTATAATATGACTTTCCTTGTCTTCGGGCATTATGGCTGTTACCAATGTATTGTGCATTTAAAGATAAAGACGATTGGCTCACAAATACATTTTAATTTTTTTTTAAAAAAATAGGGGCATGCGTACATGCCCCTATTTTTTAGTTAATCAGAGATTAGAGATCAGTTAATTAGGCTACAAATCCTGCTTAACATAATGCATCTCTAATCAGTAATCAGTAAGTAACAAAATCATTTTGCTTCACCTCAACTGTGCCTGCGCTGTTATCCAGGTTGATAAAAATACGCATGGTGTACAGGCCATTGGCGTAAACATATATCTTTTTATAAGCATCGGCACCCAGGAAGTTGCGGTTAAAACCTGCGGCATGCGCCTGGCCCAAAAGATTCAAAATATATTTGGTTTGTGTGCTGGTATATGTTACCGTATGTAATAAAGTACCGCTGGCTGTTACAAAACCATCGCCTATAACTACCGTTTCGCATTTTGATGTGGGCGTTATGCCCTTATAGTGATGGATGGTAAGTTTCCCTTTATCTTCCATATAAATTTGCTTGAACGGCTTGCCCTGTGTTAAGAAAACATTTGCGCGGCCCATATCAAAAGTGGCCATATTGGTCAGATCTGACAGTGAAAGGCTTTGCGCACAGGCAGTGATGCCGCAAAAAAGTAAAAACGAAATGATCAGGATTTTCTTCATTTGATACAATCAAATATATAATATTTGTTC
>CAIWRU010000029.1 GCA_903915155.1 uncultured Mucilaginibacter sp. | reverse complement strand
ATTAAATAAATAATATATAATAAATGAGTACACAACACCCCTGGCACCAGGTTTCGCCCGGCGATAACGTTCCTGAAGTAGTAAATGCAATAATTGAGATACCTAAAGGCTCAAAGGCAAAATACGAGATCGATAAGGAATCAGGCTTGTTAAAGCTCGACCGTGTTCTATTTTCATCAGTAATGTACCCGGCTAATTATGGCTTCATCCCGCAAACTTATTGCGATGATCATGACCCTCTGGATATATTGGTGTTATGTTCAGTTGATGTTTTCCCGATGTCGATCATCGAGGCTAAAGTTATCGGCGTTATGCATATGGTTGACAACGGCGAGCAGGATGATAAGATCATCGCGGTAGCAAAAAACGACATGTCGGTTAATTATATTAACGATTTGAATGAATTACCCCCGCACGCAATGAAGGAGATAGTACGTTTTTTCCAGGATTATAAAAAGCTGGAAGATAAAAACGTTACCATTGAGCACTTGCTGGGCTTGCGTTATGCCCATAAAGTAATAGCCGAAAGTATGGAGCTGTATAAGGCTACGTTCCCTGTGTACCAATAAACAATTAATGGACCCCGCAGAACTCACCATAAATTACTCCTACTTATTCCTTACCTTTTTCCTGGTATTGCTAAACGGCTTTTTTGTAGCCGCTGAGTTTGCCATGGTTAGGGTGCGCGGTTCGCAAATTGAAATAAAGGCCAAAACCGGCAGCAGTGTAGCTAAAGTTACCCGGGGTATATTACATAACCTTGATGGGTACCTTGCAGCAACGCAATTAGGTATAACTATTGCTTCGCTTGCTTTGGGTTGGTTTGGGCAGTCGGTTGTAACGGCGTTAATGCTCCATGCCTTCCTTGGGTTGGGCATTGCCATTACCTCGCCTTTTATAATTGATACCAGCCACGTGGTGGCATTCGCATTTATTACCGTATTCCACATCACCTTTGGCGAGCTTGCCCCCAAATCAATAGCCATACAGCGCTCAACCCGTACAGTAATGGCTATTGCCGTTCCGTTAAGGCTATTTTACATCGTATTTAAACCCATCATTTGGTGTTTAAACAGCGTTGCTAATTTTATTCTTAAAATATTTGGTATCGATGCCGCACAGGGCGAAACCCATCATAGTTCGGAAGAATTGCAATATTTGTTGGAGCAGGGTAAAGAAACCGGCGCTTTAGATTCAAACGAACACGAACTGATACAAAATGTGTTTGAGTTTAACGAGCGCGTGGTTAAAAACATAATGGTGCCGCGAACCAAGATATCGGGTATCGACATTCATACCGGTAAGAACGAATTGCTGGAAACTTTGATAACCGAAGGATACTCGCGTATGCCGGTTTATGACGATGTGATAGATAAGATAGTTGGGATAGTACACGCCAAAGACATACTGCCTTTACTTGCCCGCAATGAAGACATTGTTTTAAAGAATATTATCCGCAAACCATATTTCATCCCCGAAACAAAAAAAATAAACGATCTGATGGCCGAATTGCAGCAAAAACGCATACAGATAGCTATTGTGCTTGATGAGTTTGGCGGCACTGCCGGTATGGTTACGCTTGAAGATATTGTTGAGGAACTGGTAGGCGAAATACAGGACGAATACGATGAAGAGCGCCCGATAGTGGAAGTAGTAAACGACCGCGAATTTATTGTGAATGCACTGGCATCAATATACGATGTGAATACCCACCTGCCACATGATCTGCCCGAGGATGGCGACTATGATACCGTATCGGGTTGGCTGGGCGAAATATTTGGTAAGATACCCGATGTGGGCGAGCAAAAGGAATCGAACGGATACAATATTACCGTACTAAAAAAATCCGACCAGAATATTGAATCGGTAAAACTGGAATTGCTGATAAACGAGGAAGATGCTATAGATTTGCATTAATGCAGCTATTTTACACCCCCGATATTGAACCCTCGCATCCCCAATATTTTCTTAGCGAAGAAGAAAGCAAACATGCCATAAGGGTATTGCGCCTTGCTGTTGGCGATGAAGTGCAATTGATAGATGGTAGGGGAGGCCTGTATACTGCGGAAATAAAGGACGCGCACCCTAAACGCACCATATTACAAATAACATCGGCAACACAGGGGTTTAATAAGCGCAACCATTACCTGCATATTGCCATTGCCCCTACAAAAAATATCGAACGCCTGGAGTGGTTTTTAGAAAAAGCCACAGAAATAGGTATAGATGAAATATCGCTTATCATCTGCCAACGCTCGGAACGTAAGGAAGCAAAAACCGACAGGCTGAACAAGATCATTACCTCAGCAATTAAGCAATCGATAAAAGCATATCATCCGGTACTCCATGAGGCGGAACCTTTGGCTAAACTGCTATCGCGAACATTCGACGGGCAAAAGTTTATAGCGCATTGCGATACAGGCGAGAAGGTTAACTTAAAAGATTCGATCATCTCGCAAGGGAGATATTTAATATTGATAGGCCCTGAGGGCGACTTCACACCAAAAGAGATTGATGAAGCGTTAAATAATGATTTTAAAGCTATAACTTTAGGCGAAAGCCGCCTGCGCACCGAAACCGCTGCGCTGGAGGCCTGTTTTGAAATGAACTTTTTAAACCGCTAAATGACCAAAGGTATTTATATAGTAAGTGCGTTGCTGGTGCTGTTTTTTATGAGCAGCTTTAGCGTGCCCACCTATAAAATGGCCAAGCTTAAATACAATGGCGGTGGCGATTGGTACGGCGACCGCACGGCACTGCCCAACCTGGCTAAGTTTTGTAATGATAATATAAAAACCAATTTCCAGTTACAGGATGAAGTGGTTGATGTGGGCAGCGCCGAGCTTTTCAATTACCCCTTTGTTTTTATGACAGGGCATGGCAATGTGATATTCAGCGAACAGGAGGCAAAAAACCTGCGGGCTTATTTAACCGGCGGCGGCTTCCTGCACATTTGTGATAATTATGGCCTCGACCAGTTCATCAGGCCGCAGATGAAAAAAGTTTTCCCTGAGCTTGATTTTGTTGAACTGCCGCTCAATTATCCCATATATCACCAGAAATACGATTTCCCCAATGGGGTGCCTAAAGTGCATGAACACGATGGCAAGCGTGCGCAGGGCTTTGGCCTGATATATAAGGGGCGACTTGTGTGTTTTTATGACTACCAGTGCGACCTGGGCAATGGCTGGGAGGATTATGGCACCTACGCCGGTGATACGCAGGAAACCCGCTTAAAAGCGCTGAAAATGGGGGCTAATTTAATTCAGTATATATTCACTAACCGTTAACCGCTGATTTTTATTGATTTGTATGATTTCGTTGATTTTATATATATTGAGCAGGTTATACAGAATAATAAATTTGGTGCGGTGAAAGGCATCAGCGAAATCCAAAAATCATTCAAATCAGCGGTAAAAATCAGCGGTCTATGTATAAAATAAAAGTTAACGGCAAATACGATTTTGAAATAAACCGCAGTAGTGAACAACTCTCCATCAACAATAAAAAAAACGAAGCCGATATTAAACAGCTGAACGCTTCCTCGTGGCATATAATTGATCAGTTAAAATCATACAATGCCGAAGTGGTGAGCTTTAACGCTGCCGAAAAAATAGCTGAAATAAAAGTAAACAACAATATATATACCGTTAGCGCGAAGGACCAGTATGATGTACTGCTTGATAAACTTGGGTTAAGCAGTTTAAACAGCGCCAAAGTAAGCGAAGTAAAAGCGCCTATGCCCGGCCTGGTATTAAAAATTATGGTTGCCGAAGGCGATGAAGTTAAAAAAGGCGACAACCTGTTTGTATTAGAAGCCATGAAAATGGAAAACATTATTAAATCGCCTGCGGATGTGGTTGTAAAAGCCGTAAAAATAAAACCCGGAGATAAAGTGGAAAAAGGGCAGGTGCTGCTGCAGTTTAGTTGAAGGTGAAAGGTGAAAGGTGAAAGGTGAAAGGTGAAAGGTGAAAGGACGGTGCCAAAATATAAAAGGCGAAAGGTTGGAGCTATAATTGCTTTTACCTTTCGCCTTTCAGCTTTATGCTTTTTAAACCTTAATTAGCCTTAAATGCTTTTGCTTTTTTCACACCAAAGTGCGGTTTGCCTTGTGGGTTAATTTCAGCTGCACCTACAAGGTCCATCGCGCAACGGAACCCAACTTCGGCACTTGCATCATCCTCGTTCATAAAACGGCGGGCAGCGGGGTTTAACCAGTATGATAAATCATTCCACGAACCACCTTTGTATACTTTTGAATGGTCGTTAGCCAATGTAGTTGTGCCATATAGTGCGGCGTTAACTGTATCAGCAAACCCTCTCTGGTCGGGGTTGTATGCTTTACCTGCAAGGGAGGCAGACAAACCTGTCGGCTGGTTTCCCGAAGGCGGTTTAACACCGGTAGCGGCAGGCGCGGCTGTACCGTTAGCACCAGCGGCTGTTGCTGCTGCCTGGGCCTGTTGCTGTGCAATCAGTTCGCTGTATTTTAATTTCTTAGACGATGTAGCAGGGTCTTTTATTGGCTTGCCATATTTATCCTTTGCGTATACACCCTTAACCGGGTCGGCTAAACGTTTGTTACTGTACTCGTTACCACGGAAAGGGTTAAAATCTTCTTCTTCACCAAATGATGTTTGGCGGTAAGTATCCTGTACCCATTCGTTTACGTTACCTGCCATATTATACAAACCAAAATCATTTGGCGGGTATGAGCGTACAGGGGCTGTAATGTCGGCTTTATCATTCAAGTAACCACCAACACCCGCATTATCACCTTCGCCACGTTTAAAGTTGGCTAATATCATACCACGGTTCTTCCTGCTTGGCGAACGAACGCCTAAACCGTTCCATGGGTATATCTTACCATCATTAATATTTTCAAATTGCGTATTTCCGGCTAAAGCTAAAGCTGCATATTCCCATTCGGCTTCGGTTGGTAAACGGTATGCTTGTTTTAATATACCATCTTCCATACGTACCGGCCTTAAAGCAGGTTTGCCTTTAGTGCCGGGAGCAGCGTTAGGGTTAAGGTTCGGCAGCATTTTTTTACCGTCGATGCCGGCGCCCTGGTATTGGCCATTCAAATACATATCGGTATTGAATGGTGTTTTACCTGCGGTTGAAGCAGCAGCAGGTGCGCCTTTTTTACCTGTAGGTTTATCTTTAGCACTTGCTAAAATTCCTTTTTGCTGTAATATAAACTCGTTGGCACGGTCGGTACGCCATTGGCAGTAATCCTGTACCTGGTCCCAGCTAACACCTACAACCGGGTAATCCTGGAAAGCAGGGTGCCTTAAATAGTTTTGTACATATGGTTCATTATATGACAAGGGGCTGCGCCATACAAGTGTATCGGGCAAAGCATTATAATACAATTCATGGTCATCGGGGAAAGTTATGCCTATCCAGTGCAGGTAATCAAGCCAGTCCTGGTTTGATACTTCTGTTTCATCCATATAAAAGGATGGGATGGTTACGCGCCTGCGTACATTGTTATAATCATAGGTAACGTCCTGGTCGGCACTGCCACCTAAAACAAATGTACCACCCTCAATTGGCACAAGCCCAGGGCCTGGCGATGGGTGTGTTTGGCGGAATTTTACGTAACCGCCATTGCTCCTGTCGTTATAGGGGATGCCCGTTTTTTCGGATTGCTGATGCTTTGAACAACTGCTAAACAAGGCTACTGCACCTAACAACACTAACGCAGTTTTAGTAAAAAGTATTTTCATATTTTTACAGTTATATGGGATTTTATGAATTGTAAATTTAAAAAAAATTGAATAAAAAGCTAATTTTAAAAATAGGCAAGGATAAAAATTCGAACCCTTGTTCACATTTAAACGTAAACAGTCGCAGTTCTGTTACATTTATCAAAATATTTTTGGTTTACAGGTAACTTATTTATATGCTTGTAATGAAAAGTGTGTTGGTATATTTATTATATAAAATAAATCCGCTTAGATGAAGGTTTTTTACATGAAGGTTGCTCTTTTTTCGGGTGTTTTGTTGTTGCCGCTTTTTGCCGGCGCACAGGTAAATACCAATGGAAGCAATGCCAACGCTTTAGCAACAGCCGTACCATTTTTAAATATTTCTCCCGACTCGCGTTCAGGCGCTATGGGCGATGCAGGTGTAGCATTATCACCCGATGTAAATGCCAATTACTGGAACCCGTCAAAGCTTGCTTTTATTGAAAACAATGACGCCGTTTCCATATCATACAGCCCCTGGCTGCGTAATTTGGTGCCCGACATCAGCCTTTCATACCTTAGTTATGCCCACAAGCTTGATGACCGTAACACCATAGGCGCTTCGTTGCGTTATTTTGATATAGGCAGTGTAGCCTTAACCGATGCCCAGGGCGGCTCGTTAGGTAATTTTACCCCATCGGAATTTTCGATCGATGGGTCTATCGCCCGTAAATTCGGCGAAACATTCTCGCTTGGTTTAACAGTTCGCTATATCCATTCAAATTTGTCAAACGGTTCGGCATCTTCGCCAAATGAAGGCGAAAAAGCCGGTAACGCGCTTGCTGCCGACGTATCATTTTATTACAGGCAAGGCGGAATTGACGAAAATCAGTTCGCCGTGGGGGCCAATCTTTCAAACATAGGATCAAAAATCAGCTATTCTACAGGCGGCAACGCCTTTTATTTGCCTACCAATTTAAAAATTGGGGCAGCCAATACCTGGAACTCGGACGACAGCCAGTTTACTTTAACACTCGATCTGAATAAATTATTGGTACCAACCCAGCCAAACAGTGACGTTTCGGTACCGGCAGGTATTTTTCAATCGTTTACCGATGCAGGCTTAAGCCAGGAGTTTAAAGAGATATACTATTCGGCAGGTGCCGAATATTGGTATAATAAAACATTTGCTTTGCGTGCGGGCTATTATTATGAAAGCCCCGACAAAGGCGGCCGCCAATATTTAACCCTTGGCGTAGGCTTCAAATACCAGGAGTTTGGGTTTGATTTTTCATATCTCGCGGCCAGCCAGCAAAATAGCCCCCTGGCCAATACCTTGCGTTTTACCTTATCAGGTAGCTTTGGAGGCACCAAATAACTGTGGGAAAACTTAAAGTAGGTTTTGGTTTTGACGTTCACCAGCTAAAAGAAAATCATCCTTTTATAGTAGGAGGGGTAAACCTTCAGCATCATTCGGGGGCATACGGACATTCCGATGCCGATGTATTATTACATGCTATTTGCGATGCCCTGTTAGGCGCTGCGAACCTGCGCGATATAGGCTTTCATTTTTCAAATAAAGACGAACGCTGGCGGGGCATAAGCAGCCTGGTGCTATTGCAGCATGTAGTGGAATTGTTAAAAGAAAAGAATTGGGCAATAGGTAATATCGATGCCATGATATGCCTTGAGGCTCCAAAAATAAATCCCCATATACCCGCCATGCAGGCCAACATTGCCAAAGCGGCGGGAATTAGCGAGGAAGACATCTCCATAAAAGCCACCACTAACGAGCAACTCGGTTTTATAGGCCGTGAAGAAGGTGTTGTAGCTTACGCAGTTTGTTTGATAGAGAGAGAATCTTAATTTGAAGATTTATTCCCCGGGCGTCATTGCGAGGAGGTACGACGTAGCAACTCCATATGCTAAGTAGCAAACTTGTTTATCGGTAACCTGTATGATGAGATTGCTTCGTGCCTCGCAATGACGAAATGGAATTTACTTTGTTTCTTTCATAACCACAGTTCCGGTTCTTTTTACAGTTCCCCACGTATTAAGTTCACCTTTCAAAGCTTTGCGAACAGATTTAAACAGGATATAATACATCAGCTGGCGCCAAATGAAGCGTTGCGGAATTATGTACCAAAGTTTCTTATAATCTTCTTTTTCCATCCAGAAGGCAATAAGTCCCACTATAAAATCAACCAAAATAAAGGCTACGTAATAGAATAATATTTTGCCGGGTTTGCCGCCAAGCAAGCCAAATATCATCATGAGGTCGGCAATAGGCGAGAATAGTGGGAGGATGATCTGGAACAACAGGATATTAGGCATGCCTATCATCCCAAAAAATTTATACTTTTTATTCAAGAGCGCATCCTTATTTTTCCAAAAGCTTTGCATTACGCCAAAACTCCAGCGGAAACGTTGTTTTAACAGCAGGCCTACCGTTTCAGGGGCCTCGGTATAAGCAATGGCTTCAGCACAGTTTTTTACTATATAGCCCGCTTTTAATATGCGCATGGTAAGGTCGCAATCCTCGGCCAAAGTATCATAAGTGAAGCCGCCGGCCTTAAATATAGCCGATTTACGGAACGCACCAATCGCCCCCGGCACAACAGTAATGCTGTTGATCAGGTCGAATGCGCGCCTGTCCATGTTTTGGGCAGTGATGTATTCTATCGACTGGAAGTTGGTGATCATGTTGTTGGCGTTCCCCACTTTTACGGTACCCGCCACAGCGCCAATTTCCTCGTCGGTAAAATAGGTCATCAGGTGGAAAACAGCATCTTCTTTCAGCTGTGTATCGGCATCAATACAAACCACAAAAGCGTTTTTAGCATGGCTTATACCAAAGTTTAGCGCCGATGCTTTGCCGCCGTTAGGCTTATCAAGCACCTGTACCAGCGGATGATTGCCGAAAGCCGCGTTTACTATTTCAAACGTTTTATCCTTCGAGCCATCATTAATAAAAATTATTTCGAAATCGGGGTAGTCCGTTTTTAATAAACTTTCAATGGTTTTTATAGCCGTTACCTCTTCATTATAGGCTGGTACTATAATACTTACCGGCGGCAGCGCTACATCCTCCTTTTTTAAAGCTTTATACTTTTTGCTGTCGGCATTTTGCTTTAAGGCCAGTATACCGATCAATACTACGCGGCCAAGCGCCAGGAATATGGCTGTTAAAAACAGGTATATCAAAAACCAGTTGGTATAGAATGAGCCATTTACATATATGCGGTAAAAGAAACCTACAAAACCGCTGTTGGCGTCATCCTGTATAGGTGGCATCAGTTCAGCTTTGGTTTTATGCAATACATCGGCAATGGTTGTAAACTGGTAGCCCTGGCTCCTAAAAAAATGGATGATTTCGGGCAGCGCCTTAACGGTTTGCTCGCGTGTATCGCCGCCGGCATCGTGCAGTAACAGGAACGAACCTGCATCTTTTTGTGCTTTAACCCTTGCAATAATACTGTCGGCAGTTACACCGGGATACCAATCCCACGGGTCGATGGATTCGCCAACCGTAACATAGCTTTGCTTGCGCGCTTCGGCAACAGGTATAATTTCGGCTAGTGTTTGCGGCTCGGCATCGGCATTATAAGGCGGCCTGAATAATATGGTGCTGCGGCCGGTTACCGATTCAATGATACGGCGGGTGGCGTTAAGCTCCAGGTTTACCCTTTGCAGGCTTATGGTTGATATATCTGGGTGGAAATAAGTATGGTTACCTATCTCATGCCCTTCGTCAAATTCGCGCCGTAGTAGCTGTATGTTCTTTTCGGCCATCGAACCTACCACAAAGAAGACGGCAGGCACATGTTCGCGTTTTAATATATCCAATATCCGCGGAGTATAATCCGGGTCGGGGCCGTCGTCAAAAGTTAAGACTATTTTTTTCTCGGCATAGCCATAACGGCGTATTACGTATTTGGTTGGCAGCTCAATGTACTGCTGGTTAGTTATTGTGAAAGCTGTAGTATCAAGGCTAACCTTAATACGACCGGGTTTTGGTGTAGTAACCAGGTCGAGGATCTCACCGTCGCCGGTGTACGAAATGCGGTTATTCAGGCCCACATCCGTAAGTTTTTTTATGTCGACACCGGTTTTTCGCAGTGAATCGATTGAAAGGTTCTTTTGGAAGAATGTCCACAACCGGGGGTCTTCTGATCCTAAGCGCCAAAGAGCAACACCACCGGTGGCCCAATCATCGGCCATGCGTATAACGTTGAAATTTGTAGCAGCATCGGTAAAATAAACCGTATGGGGCATCCCCGCCTGGTCATTATAACTGTAATGCAGGTTGGCTGAAAGTGGATCGTAAATGATCGACTTTTGATTTTCCTGCGCCGTACTAATAGCCTGCTGGTAGCCTACTGCTTTACCTACGCTGCCGCTGGGCCAATCATAAGCACCGCCTGCTATGGTTAAAATCACCTTTTCACTCGGTATTTTTGAGCATACATTATCCAGTATCTCCTCCACCCAATGTTGATCCGATAATTCGCCGGGAGGGCTGTTATCGTCGTGCTGATCAATGGCCATTATAAACAGGTAGTCGTTATAATGCTGTAGTTTTGTAAGGTCGTACTGCTCGTCTTCAGGTATTACATTTTGGGTGACAAGAAAGCCTTGTGCATGTAGCGAGGTGTATAACTCCTTTTCAAAGGCAAGGTAATTAGGCGCATTGCGGTTAGCAATATTATCAAAATCAAGGTCGATGCCTTTAAAATTGTATTTGGTTAACTGCGCAGCAATGCTGTTTATAAAAGCCGTACCCGAGCGTTTGCTTTTTATAATGCGGTCAACATCTTTAGAATCAAAATCGCCGTTGGAATTATTGTAATTAATGTAGTTTGAAATAGAAATAAGTACCGGCTTTTTATATTTTTTATTCAGATGGATAAGCCCGGTATCTATCTTAGCGGTAATTGTATCGGCATTTGGCGTAATGGCAAAACCTTCGCTCACCACCATATCCAGGTGCCCCATATTGTCTGCAAGTGAACTATAAGCCTGAGGATCCCAGGCCATGTAGAAGCCGGCATTTATACGGTCCTTATTATTTGGCTGCTTAAGCTGGTGAAGATGCTTTTGATATTCCAGCTTTTTTATTTCATTAACCTGCAGCTTGAATTTTTTGTATTTGGCTGTTTTCTTCAGGCTCTCAATGCCCTCTTTGGTTAACGCTTTTGGTGCCTCGTTTAAGTTAGGAAGTGTTGGGTACTGCTTTGACGTAATAGCAATTGCAGCAGCCACAATAGCGCCTGCAATTACAATAATTAATATACGGCTAACCCATTTAAAACGGAGCCACCTCCCTTTTGAATCAGCTTGAAAAACCTGCTTGTCCGACATTCGGTAGATGATTTTTAGGGGAAAAATTAATTGGTTGGTATGAAGATAGTATAAATATTGTTATTTGTGTGCCTTGCCTGCCTCAACTCCCGAAAAATCAACACCACATTTACAATTGCTGCCGCAGCTTTTTTTTGCAGACAGATTTTTATATATCATGCGGCCCACATAAAAAATGGCGCCTGCAAAAAGGATCAATATAATTACCACCTGGATATTCATGTCACAAATTTAATACATTTTTAACGAATAGACCATACAAATAGTATAAGGTTTACTTTTGCATGAAGGCCACAGTACCGCCAACCCAGTCAAAATCTTTATTATAACGTACACCTATCATTTTGCCGCGGCTTAAACGGCCAAGGTTTATAGCCAGTGTGGGTTTTTTATCGCCATTGGGCCACAGGTAAAGCAGCCTTATCTCAACTTTTACGCCATCATCCGGTGCTTGCACCACGGGTTCATAATTTACCTTCTCCTGTAGAATCCAGTTTTTAGGGTCGGTTATGTTTTTAATGTCCTGTTCTGTAACATCAATTATAACCCCCTGGCCTGCAAATGAAAACAATGGTTTAAGTACATAGTTTTGCAGGTCGGCAGGTATTTGGGAAAGCTGGTGCAAAAACTGTGTTTTGGGTATATAATCGCCGGTTAAGTAAGGCATGGTAAACTTGCTGATGCGGTAAAACCAGTTGGGGTGTGTTATCCATTCTATATCCAATGGCTGGCGTATATCCACAACCTTTTTAAATATGTCGGGGTCACTTTCTATTTCATCAAATATTAGGCGGTTGTAAATGCGTTTAATTTGTTTCCTTTTGCCGTTTACCTCGTAATATAGCTTGTTGCCTTCTTGTTTCAGATCGCTTAAGGATACCACCGGTGTGCCGATCATATTTTGGGTGATATAAAAATCGACAGCAGTTTTTTGCTGTGGCGCATTTACATCCATCAATACAACTTCATCGGGCTTATAAGGGCCAATGATAGTTTTTTTAAGCAACTCGATATAGCTTTCCTTATCCAGCCCGTTAAAATAAACCGACCAATCATCAGCTATATCAAACACATCCCGGTAAGTATCACCCAAAAAAGATTGAAATCCATACAGCGAAGGAAATCCTTGTAACTCTATCAGTTTTGGTACGATGTCGCCTATTTCGTCCCTGCAAACCCCAAAATCCAATGCAATAAAATGTGGATGATCATTCTCATTGGCTACCTGCCATTTTTCGGGGATGGCGCGTTTGGTTAATTGTTTAAAATCAGGTTGGAGTATGGTTTTGATAATATCGTTGCCAGCAGTAATGAGCTTGTCCCTGAAATCATCCGTTAAAAACACAGGCGTTTCCGCTACACGAAATTCCACTTTTAAGGGCGAAGCATCATCCAGTTTTTTCAGGAACTGATCGTATTTTTCAGCTGTGAAATTTGCGTTGTATGTTTTGCGGATGGATGGATTCATGCTAATGCGGGTTAGTCCTGCAAGCTCAATACAGCCTCATCCAAAAAGTTTGGGATCATCGTGTTTTGGGTGTGCATCAATTTATCCGGGTCATCTAAAAACTCCAGCATCTGGTTATACTTGTCGCGGCCATGTTCGTCAATTACTTCCTTTTCTTTTTCAGGCTTTAACAACCAATTTTTTATGCCCCGGGCATCGGCTTCAGGATGAAATTGTGTGCCAATGAAATAGTCGCTATAGCGCACTGCCATCATCGCACGTGGCAGGTCTATATGCGGGCGTTCTTTTTCTATCGCCAATAGCCGCATGCCCAAATCGGTAAATTGTTTTTCATTTGGATTGATCACCTGCCAGCTGCGCGAATCAACTGCATAGAATGGATCGTCCAACCCCTCAAAAGTGGCGTCTTTTTCACCAGCTTTGGTTTTGTGCACCGGCAATATACCGAACGATGCTGAACGACGCTCGTTAATATAACCCAGGTTATACCTACGGCACATCAATTGAAACGAGTGACAAACAAAAAAGCCGTATTTTTTCTGCGGATCGTCCGACAGATTATGCTGTTCCAGTTGATCGATCAAACCAAAATATTTTTTCTCCCACTCGGTACCCTCAGTATCCAGCGGACTACCCGGGCCGCCGCTTGAAATGTAAATATCAAAATCAGTACCCGGTACCTCGCAGTTATTCCGAACCTCGAAGATTTCGACGGTCATATCCAGGTTGTTTTTTTCCTGGTAGCGCATTAATATTTCTCCGAAACCCCGCATCCCTTCGTTTTCAACGCCGGCGTAAAGGTCGAGTATGGCTACTTTTATGTTTTGTTTTTCTGTCATAAGCCCCCTCTAAATCTCCCCCGGTAGGGGAGACTTCTTTTTTTAAATTGTAAATATAGCGAAGTTTTAAAGCCCTCCCTACCGGGGAGGGTTGGGTGGGGCCTATATCCCTTTTAATGTTTGTGATGTAATATAATCAACAACATCGGCAAAGTTACTATTTTGCTGGTAAACTGCCAGCTGCCTGTCGGCGCCGGTACCGTGTTCCAGTATTTTATGTACGTATTGCAGGTCCTCGCGGCAACCTAGTTCATCCACTACATCATCAACAAAATCAAGCAGCTCCAATATCAGTGCCCGGGTGTTTACTTCGGTTTCCTTGCCAAAGTCTATCATTTTGCCATCAATGCCGTAACGGGCGGCGCGCCATTTATTCTCATTGATCAGCGCCCGGTTATAAGTCATGAACGACATGTTTTGCAGCCTTAGCTTGTAAAGCTTTGCGCACAATGCCTGGAAAAGAGCCGTAAAAGCCATGGTTTCATCTATCAGCATGGGGCAGTCGCAAATGCGGAACTCGATAGTTTCGAAGAAGGGATGCACCCTGATGTCCCACCATATTTTTTTGGCATTATCAATACAATTGGTTTTTACCAACAATTTAATGTAGCGATCATATTCTTCAATACTGGCGAAATAATCGGGTATGCCGGTACGCGGAAACTTATCAAACACCTTGGTGCGGAACGATTTAAAACCGGTGTTGCGCCCTTCCCAAAACGGCGAATTGGTTGACAATGCATACACGTGTGGCAAAAAATACCGTACCTGGTTGGCAATGTGAATAGCCAGATCGCGCGATTGTATGCCCACATGCACATGCAAGCCGAAAATAAGGTTGGAACGAGCCGCTTCCTGCATCTCATCAACAATCTCAAAGTAACGCGGATGATCGGTTATCAACTGGTGCTGCCAGTGCGAAAAAGGGTGAGTACCTGCCGCACCTATGCGCAGGCCGATATCGCCGGCCAATTGGGCAACGGTACTGCGCAGTTTACCTACCTCCTGCCGGGCCTCGGTGGTGTTGCGACAAATGTGGGTGCCTACTTCAACCACGGCCTGGTGCATTTCGGCCTTTACCTGGTCTTCGTGGATTTTTTGGGCGCTTTCAACAATTTTTTGCTCATGCGATTTTAGCTCCCGCGTAACGGGATCGATCACCATGAATTCTTCTTCAACACCTAAGGTAAATTCGTTCATAATTAGTTAGGGTTATAGGTACTTGTCATTTCGACGAGGTACGAGGAGAAATCTTATACGCTCTGCATTCGCATGTGATACTCTATAAGATTTCTCCCTACTGTCGAAATGACAATGGTTTTTTATTTCTTAGCCTTCGTCTTTTTTACCGCTTTTGGGTTTACTGTTTTTATTTTTCCTTCATCAGTTATCGCATGGTCAACCTTTCCGGCGCTCACCTCTTTTTTATCGGCTTTCTTCTCTACTTTTTTCTCGGATGACAATAGGTGCTCTTTCGCCGCACCTGTTTTCACATATTCGCCCCAGGTAAGGTTGTCCTGGTCGTCTTTTTGTTTTTTGGCCCGTTCAATGGCATAATCGGCAGCGGTTTCAACTACCCATTCAAAGTTTTCCTGGCCCACGCTGGTTACTTCGGCATCGGGTGCAGGATTACAGAAATCAATGGCGTACGGGATGCCGTTCCTAATGGCAAACTCAACAGTATTAAAATCGTAGCCTAAATATTTATTCAATTTTATTACATAGTTCTTTACGGTTTCCAGCAGTTTCTTTTCCGCCGGGGCCTTGCCATGTTCATAGCGCAGGTGATGCGGGTTGCGTGGCTCGTACTGCATAATGCGCACATGCTTGCCGCCAATGCAATAGCAGCGGAAGTAATCATCAAAAATAATTTCCTCCTGCAGCATCATTACATATTGTTTGGTTTGATTGTACTTGTCCCACAAATCATCAAGGCTGTTTATTTGATACACTTCCTTCCAGCCGCCGCCATCAAATGGTTTCATATATGCCGGGAAACCTACATAATTAAATATGCCCTCCCAATCCAACGGGTAGGCCAGGTTGCGGAAAGAACGATCGGTAGTATCATCGGGCAGGTCTTTTGATGGCAGGATAACCGTTTTTGGCACCGGCACACCAATTTTTATCGCAAGTGCATTATTAAAGAATTTTTCATCGGCACTCCACCAAAAAGGGTTGTTAATGACCGCCGTGCCGCAAATGGCCGCGTTTTTTAGCGCGGCGCGATAAAACGGCACATCCTGCGATATGCGGTCGATAATTACCGCGTAATCCAGCGGCTCGGCCTGCATCACTTTATCAATGCGTACAAATTCGGCACTGATATTTTTCTCTGCCTTTTGGTTAACTCGGTCGACAAATGCCTGTGGGAATGAATTTTCCTGACCGAATAAGATGCCTATTTTTTTCATGATACTAACAATAAGGATCGGTTAATAATTGTATTCGTATTTCATGGTGTAGCCGGTATAGCTATCGGGTTTGGGCACTAACTGTAGCCTATAATTTTTTTCGTACCAGGTATAAAGTCGTTTATGAAATTTGCTGTCCGGGTTTTGAACAACAGGCGCTCCATATTTCTCTACCAGGTAGTTTACCACATCCTCGTACTTCTCATCGTTAGAATAAAGCACAACAACCGACAGCAATCGCATTTCAAATTTTAAGAGCGCAACCTCAAAGTTAAGCGCTTCCTTAACCTGTAGTTTAACGTCTTTAAATTTGTAAATACTGTTGTAAGCAGTAGTGAAAAATGGGGTGCGTTTACTTTTTTTCATTAAGTTTTCAAACGCGCCTAACGTGATATTGCTTAAGGATGTATCACGCAAAAAATTGGACAAAGTAGCTCTCATGGCAAATGTTATTTTATGGTTGATAAATAATGCGGGAACATATCGCGCCAAACGGGCCAGTCGTGGGTGGCATTCGGGCGTACATCCAACCAATGGTTAATATGCTTTTGGGTTAAAATGTTTGAGAGATTAATATTATCGCCTAAACAAATATCATGTTCGGCAGTGCCTAGTATGATATTCAAGTGCCAAAGGTCGGGCTGGTTGCTGCCGGGCAAAAAGTCAACCGGGTTATTATAAAAAACATTATCGTCATAATAACCATCGGTAAACTGCCGCATATCAAAAGCACCGCTCATGCTGAATAGGTGGCCGGAGCGATCGGGGTGTTTTAACGCAAAGTTTGCCGCATGGTAACCGCCGAAGCTGCAGCCTGCCAACGCCACTTTACCAACCCCGGTTTCGTGCATGGCCCAGGGGGCGAGTTCATCGTACAGCATTTTGTCGTACCATGCATAGTTACGCGCCCGGTCCGCAGGGTGGATACCTTTGTTGTACCATGTGAGCCAGTCGAGGCTATCGGGGCAGTAAATTTTAATCAGTCCTTCGTCAATAAACCAGCGTACGGCATCAATAAGGCCTTCATCCTTGTTCTGGTAGTATTTCCCCTGCGAGGTAGGGAACAAAATAACGGGGTAGCCGCGATCGCCAAAAACCAACATTTCGAGGTCCTGGTTTAAATTCGGCGAGTACCATCGGTGATATTTTTCGGTCAAAATAAAACTGTTTACGGAAGGTAAGTTAGGGAATTAATTTTAAAATATAAGATTTGAAAATTTGATGATTTGGAAATTTGAAGATTGCCTTTTTTCCTCAAAAAATAACATATAAAATTTTGATAAATAGCATATTATGATTTAATTTCTGGTGTTAAAACAGATAGTTTGGTTTGTATTTAAGAGGTCAAATTTCATTTTCAAATCTTCAAATCACCAAATCTTCAAATTATTAAGATATTTTTGCACCCTTAATTTAATTTGAATAAGAGATGTACTGGGGCTGGACAGCGACTGAAATGATAATAAGCGAAAATAAAATAACTATTAATTCGGATGTGCTTGGGCGCGAGGTAATTTGCGACATATTGCTGCCTGATGAAATTGATGCCACGCGGCCATTGAATTTATTGTTATTGAACGACGGGCAGGAAGCTGAAAGCCTTGAACTGAAACAAACGCTGCAAAATCTTTGCAACGCAAACAGCATTAGCCCAACAGTTATAGTTGCTATACATGCCGGCGATGAGCGCCTGCAGGAATACGGCGTAGCCGGCAAGCCCGATTTTAAAAAGCGTGGATCGAAAGCCGGTTTATATACTGAATTTATAAAAGAAGAATTATTACCTGCTATTACAGAACTGTTCCCCACTGCAAATTTTGAAGTTACTGCTTTTGCTGGATTTTCATTAGGCGGATTATCGGCTTTGGATATTGCCTGGAATAATCCTGAACTGTTTAACAAAGTTGGCGTATTCTCGGGCTCGTTATGGTGGAGGAGCAAGGAACTTGGTAAAGGTTATACCGATGCCGACCGTATTGCCCATGCCATGATAAAAGGTACAACTATCAAGCCTGAATTAAAATTCTGGCTGCAAACCGGTACTAAAGATGAAACCGCCGACCGCAATAAGAATGGTATTATTGATTCGATAGATGATACCATCGACCTGATAAAAGAACTCGAAGCCAAAAGTTACAAACGCCCGGAAGATATACGCTATGTTGAAATAGTAGGCGGCAGCCATAGCACCGAAACATGGGCCAAAGCTATGCCTAAGTTTTTGGTATGGGCCTTTGGAAAATAGGATGTCTTGTAAATGATTCTGCCCTAGTATACTTAATTATTATAAAAAATTGTTGGCATAGCATCATAAGTTCTACCGTTGAGTAACCTGCCTGATGCTTTTTTATTTTTACCTCCCCACTGTTTAAAGAAAAAAGGAACATTTGCTTGTTCACATTGTAGCCTGATGTCTTCAACCCAACTTTCTTCGATCGGTCTGGCATGATGTCCGCTTTCTCCACCTACAATAACCCAATGTATACCATCAAGGTTTAGTTTAGGTAGTCCACTAATTAAGGGCTCGAGAGATAAAAATCTAACATAAGCGTTTACTTTCCTTAGATTATTTATCCTATCCAACACTCTTTCATCTTCTACACTCACTCCAATCCAAATGTTAGGAGTGAAGTCCAAAAAATTTGCATACTCATTCAATATATCACCTCTTTTGGTAAGGACTTGATATGTATGTTGTGGTGTGCTATTCATGACTTTAAAAACGCTTTGGACGTATTCTAAAGGAACATCTTTATGAAAAAGGTCACTCATGGAATTCACAAAAACCACTTGAGGTTTATTCCAAGTGTAAGGAATAAGTAAAGTACTCGGATGTATTCTAAATTGAAATCCATCTTTGTATTTCTCTTGGCCCATTCCTTTTAAGCGCTTTGTCATCGTTTCGGCGTAGCAGAATTTACAACCTGCGGATAACTTATCACATCCCGTAGTTGGATTCCAAGTCATTTCCGTCCATTCAATCGATGATTTACCCATTAGCGAATTCCAAATTACAATTATCGTTAATTAATACTGAAACTTTGTGATTTATGGAGTCATTGAAATAAGATTTTAATTCACCTGACTGTTGCAATCGTCTTAAAGCTTTTGCATAATGAGTATGAGCATATGCAGTAGTGAAATGATGTTCATCAAACAGTCTTCTAGCTGTGAGTTTTTTTCCTTTGTAAGTTTTTAGAAGTTGATTAGAAAGGTTAATTATATTTAATTCTCCAAAATCGAACATCGAATTAACAGGACCGTTTAATTGTTTTGCATCAAAAGTATAAACGTTGTCATTTTCCAAAACAGCTCCTATATTATCATACGATTGGTATATTTCTTTGATTAATTCAAAACCTCTATCGTGCTTTGTAAAATGCACTACAAAATGACTTGTTGCATTACTGTCTTCTTCCTGGAATCTAAAAGCAGAACTATATAATTTTGTATTTATTGCTTTTCGAAACTCTTCGGTTAAACTGTCCATTATTAATTTAATCCTTTCATTTACACTCGCCTTATATTTTCTGTCTTTTCTAATTTTATCTATAGTTGTAGGAAAGAGTTCATTCATTAATAAATCAAATTTTTCATTTTCTGTTGCAGCATGAATACGTTTTACATTGACAAACAGAAAAATCTCATTACCCCAATTTGTTAAGAATTTGGAAAGCATTAAAGTGTCAATACCCTTATATCCCCATGGATCGAAAAAAAGTAAAGTTGGCGTTTGATTTCTACCACGTGTTGTTTTATTTAAGTAGTTCTTTATTGCCTCACTTTCACCAACAATTTCAGAACCGAATCTTGGTTTTAATTTAAACGCTCCTGTATCGTATCTTTCTTGAAAGTTTTTCTCAAGCTCAGCTGAATAATTTTTATCGTTCAATAAAAGTCTAACTTTTTCAGATAATAATGCATCTTTTGCACACATTGATCTGCAATCAATAGTGGTGTTGAAAGGTGTCCATCCTCGTATTTTCCAGGACCCGCAAATAAATCTAAATACCTTATTTCTTTTTGAGGCTTTTTAAGTATAATTTTGCAGTATTGAGGGAAATACTTAGCAACAATTTGCGCTTTAGTCCTCGATGACGGTGTTTGAGACTCAAAAAATTTACCTTCCATATTCTTTCTTAAAATAAAATGCAGATAAATATAATACTAAATTAATTGGTAAACAAGGGTGTGGAAAAAAAGGAATTTGTGATTCAACTTTTTGTTTATCAATATTTTATTTGAATTACCATAATTGATTGCCCTGACGAGCTAAAAGCTATTTATTTTAGCAGTAGTTTTTTGTCATTTCTTCTCAAATACTTCCTTTCTCTTCCAAATCTCATATATTAAGCGTACCTTTGCGCCAAATTTAGAGGCGCATTTTCATGCAAAAAATAAGAAACATAGCGATCATCGCACACGTTGACCACGGCAAGACGACCCTGGTTGATAAAATATTACATGCTTGTTCAATATTCAGGGACAACGAATCGACTGGTGAACTGATACTGGACAACAACGACCTGGAACGTGAACGTGGTATCACCATCGTTTCAAAAAACGTTTCGGTTATGTACAAAGACGTTAAGATCAATATCATTGATACCCCTGGTCACGCCGACTTTGGCGGCGAGGTTGAACGTGTATTGAAAATGGCTGATGGCGTGTTATTGTTGTGCGATGCTTTTGAAGGCGCTATGCCTCAAACCCGTTTTGTAACTCAAAAGGCTTTGGCTTTAGGCCTTAAACCTATTGTGGTGGTAAACAAGGTTGATAAAGAAAACTGCCGCCCTGAAGAAGTTTACGAACAAATATTTGAATTATTCTTCAACCTTGAAGCAACTGAAGATCAGCTGGATTTCCCGGTTATCTACGGTTCGTCAAAACAAGGCTGGATGAGCACCGACTGGAAAACACCTACAACTGATATTTTCCCGCTGATGGATGCCATCCTTGAAAATATCCCGCCGGCTCCTATAAGTGAAGGTACTTTACAAATGCAGATCACATCTTTAGATTATTCTTCATTTGTTGGGCGTATAGCTATAGGCCGTGTTGCGCGTGGTACTATAAAAGAAAACATGCCGGTATCGCTGGTTAAACGCGATGGCAAAATTGTAAAATCGAGAATTAAAGAACTATATACTTTTGAAGGCTTAGGAAAAGTTAAGGCTACAGAAGTAAGCAGCGGCGATATATGCGCAGTTGTAGGCATTGATGGTTTTGATATTGGCGATACCATTGCCGATTTTGATAAACCGGAGCAACTGGAGATCATCCATATTGATGAGCCGACAATGAATATGTTGTTTACCATCAATACTTCGCCGTTTTTTGGTAAAGAGGGAAAATTTGTAACCTCGCGCCATTTACGCGACCGTTTATATAAAGAAATGGAAAAGAACCTGGCGCTTAAGGTTGTTGAAACCGAGTCGCCCGATTCATACCTGGTTTATGGCCGTGGTATCCTCCATTTATCAGTATTAATAGAAACCATGCGCCGCGAAGGTTATGAGTTGCAGGTTGGTCAGCCGCAGGTTATTATAAAAGAAATTGACGGCGTTAAATGCGAGCCGGTGGAAACACTGATTGTTGACGTACCGGGCGAAGTTGCAGGTAAAGTTATTGAGCTGGTAACCCAGCGCAAAGGCGACCTGTTGGTAATGGAACCTAAAGGCGATTTACAGCATTTAGAGTTTGATATCCCAGCACGCGGTATAATCGGCCTGCGTAACAACGTATTAACAGCAACAGGTGGCGAAGCTATTATGGCTCACCGTTTTAAAGCATACGAGCCTTGGAAAGGCCAAATACCAGGCCGTTTAAATGGTGTATTGGTATCAATGGATACAGGTAAAACCACCGCTTTCGCGATTGATAAATTACAGGATCGTGGTCGTTTCCATATCGATCCGGGAGTTGATGTGTATGAAGGCCAGGTTTTAGGCGAGCACATACGCGATAACGATTTGGTTATAAACCTTACCAAAGGCAAGCAGTTAACCAACATGCGTGCATCGGGTAGCGATACCAACGTGCGTATAGCACCCGCTATTAAATTCTCGTTAGAAGAATCGATGGAATACATACAAGCCGACGAATACATTGAGGTAACACCACAAAGCATCCGCCTGCGTAAGATCTATCTGAACGAGAACGAAAGAAGAATAAACGCGAAGAAGTTTCAGTCGCAGTAACAAGAAAGTTACAATATTACAAGGTGGGGCAGCTTTTG
Organism: uncultured Mucilaginibacter sp.; assembly: GCA_903915155.1. Classification (GTDB taxonomy): domain Bacteria; phylum Bacteroidota; class Bacteroidia; order Sphingobacteriales; family Sphingobacteriaceae; genus Mucilaginibacter. The sequence goes on along the minus strand of CAIWRU010000029.1, from coordinate 2,202 downwards.
GTTGCCCCTTTTTTTTGAATTTTAATTTTATCTTTGAATAAATTTTTTTGATATAACCAAACCTTGTGCAAATGAAAAAACTGATATTGTTATTAACCATAATCGTTGCAGTAGCAACAATATCATGCAGTAAGTTAAATAGCCCACATCCTCATATTGATAGGCTTAAAGCTATCTTATTGGGTAAGGATACATTGGATTTGTATGTGGGCGAAACCAGGCAGGTACCTGTTACCATTTCGCCCTCAGACTATGCCCCCGACTCAATAAAGTGGAAATCATCAGATACTACAATTATATCAATTTCGCCAACAGGGCTATTATCTGCAAAAAAGGTAGGGTCATCTATAGTTACAGTAAGCAATTTAACAAACACCATATCTATAAATTGCCTTATAAGTGTAGTACCGGCACCCAGTGATAGTTTAAAAATAGGATTATTAGCTTATTACCCCTTTAATAATAGTGCAGCTGATTCATCTGGACATGGTTACAATGGAATAAATAATGGGGCAACGCCAACATCTGATCGCAACGGAAAAGCAAATGCTGCATATCACTTTGATGGCGTAAGCAATAATGTTCGTGTGGCTGATGTAAGCGCTCTTAGATTATATAACACAGATTATACAATTAATTTATGGATTAACTTAAGCCAATATAACTCCTCGGTAGCAAGTGTAATTTTATGCAAAAGAACCAACATAGCCGATGGGTACGCCCTTAGTATTACTGGCAGTGCCCAAACACGTGGTGCTGGTTTGGTATCGTACGGCCCAGGTGGCCCTTACGACAACTTTTGGGGCTTAAGCATAGTAAATCCCAGCCACTGGTATATGGTAACTATTATGTACAGCGCTTCAAATAGCCAGATCAAATCCTACATAAACGGAGTTTTTGACAATGCCTCTGATGAAATGAATATGACATCACCCAACTCAAGTGCAGATCTCTATATCGGTTCAGACAATCCTTACAATGGTACAGGGTACTTTTTTAACGGGGACATGAATGATATACGCATATATAAAAGGAATCTTAGTAATCATGAATTACAAGTATTATATCAAAGACCTAATTAATATAAATACTGCCTGCGTATAACTTAGTTGTTAACAAATAAGTAGCGATATTTGGCTGCACATATAACTAAATTTATATTGCAAGGCCCTATATATGCTAAAATACAAGGTTTGTGTTACAATAGTTACCTATGGAGATCGCTGGCGATTTTTGGAACAGGTTATTAAACGCGTTCTATCTTTTGACCAGGTGGTAAATACAGTAGTTGTAAACAACGCATCAAGCTATGATATACCCAATATAGCAGCTAATGTAACTGTACTTAATAACACCGTAAATGAAGGATCGGCTGGCGGATATAATCAGGGCATAACCTACGCTTTTGAAAATGTTGATTGCGACTTTATATGGCTGCTTGATGATGATAATCTGCCCGATGAAGGCTGCCTTGACAAATTACTGTTTCAATGGGATACTATAAGCAGCGCCAACAGCAAAAAGGCGTTATTTTGCTTCCGCGATGACAGGGTTACCCATATTAATATTGCGCGAGGAGAAAACCCATACAGGTATTACCTGGTGAAGAATAATTTCCTGGGCTTTCATGTGGGTAGGATATTATATAACCAATACTATAAGTTAGCGGATAGATTCAAGAAGAAACTTCCTTATAAAGAACGCGTGGCAATGCCTTACGTGCCTTACGGAGGGTTATTACTGCATAAGCAATTAGTGGCTGATATTGGCTATCCAAACAAAGAACTATTTTTATACGTAGATGATTCGGAATATTCGTATCGTATTACGCAGCATGGGGGTACAATATGGCTCGTCCCTGCGTGTAAAATAGTCGATATTGACAAATCGCAGGGCATAAATTATAAAAAGCGATTGTTTCATTCGCAGTTATTGGATCAGTGGAATTTTCGTACTTATTACCATGTGCGCAACCGTGTTTATTTCTATTCGCAGGTGGCAATCCAAAATAAATTTATGTTCAAAATAAATAAGGCTTTATATTTGGCCTTTCTGCGAATAATAAGTGTACTAAGTTCAAAACGAATGGCCTATAAGAAGCTTGTAAATGCAGTTAACGATGGCCTTAATGGTAATTTAGGAATAGCAAAACCCGATAAATTTTAATGAGTGAATTAAAAAGATATGACATGATACAAGCAT
>CAIWRU010000028.1 GCA_903915155.1 uncultured Mucilaginibacter sp. | reverse complement strand
GCAGATCGCGGGGCGTTTTGTTATTAAGCTTACAAATAAAGCTGCACCATCTTTCTCCAACTACGTGGGGTATGTGCATAACCGTTCCATGTGTAAAATTGATGCCTTATACCTTTCCACCCAAGCAGTTCGCTAAATTCATAGTTATCATCCTTAAATGGATCGGCCTCTCCTATTACCAGCAGCATATCAAGCCTGCGGATATTATTTAGCAACCATTCGTTCTCCATATTGGCCATAAACTGGCGGGGCATATTAAAATAAATATTTTCGTTATGGTAACCATCAAATAGGTCGCGGAAATATTGAACCTGCCGTGTAAGGTCATACCTGCCGCTCATGCAAACCAATTTATTAAATCTGTCCGGGTGCCTTAACGCAATGTTGGCTGCATGGTAAGCGCCCATGCTGCACCCCGCAACTTCGAAATCGTTATCAGGTTTTTTGGAATTCATTAGCGGCAATACTTCATAAAGGATGTATTGTTCGTATTGTAAATGGCGGTTTATTCTTGCGTTGGGGTGCGACCATCCGCTATAAAAACTTTCTTCGTCTACGCTGTCTACACAAAAAAGCTGTAATTCACCACTGTTTATGCGGTCGGCCAGGGCGGCAACAATACCCCAGTTCTCGTAATCATAAAAACGGCCCATACGTGGCGGAAAAAACAATACGGCCCTGCCGGCATGACCAAAAACTAATAGCTCCATATCCCGTCCCAAACGGTCGCTATACCATCGGTGATATTCCCTGTTCATAACTCGGCTAAACTTTCGCGAATATCCCTCTCGTATATTAACTGCGGGTCAAAAAACAGTTAATTATCTGCATTAAAGGCACTTTGGATAGCATTCTTCCAAACCAAGTAGCCTTTTTCGCTCAGGTGAAGGCCATCGCTTAAATAATATTCAGCATTAGGGTAACCATCATCATTAAGCATAGCACTGGAAATTTCTACCCAATGCCAATCCGGGTGATTATTTTTGATCTCGTCGGAGATTATTTGGTTGGTATATTTAAACTGATCGGCCAGCGTCCAGCGGTTAATACTTGGCTTTAGCGAAATGAAATAACAGGGTAATGATCCAAATCTTTTTGTCACCCTTGTTGCAAGTTCCTGAAAAAAAATGAAAACCTCTTCCGGGTGACGGCCATCGCCCAAATCATTATCGCCGGCATAAAGCACCAATCTTTTTGGTTCGTATCCCGCCATAACCCGGTCGAAAAACCAGGTACATGCGGCCAGCGTAGAGCCACCAAATCCAAGGTTAACCGGCTTGAAATCTTTAAAATCAGCTTCAATATCGTCCCATAGCCTGATAGACGAACTACCATAAAATAGCGTTTCCGGCTGATACGCCATCTCGGCGCGCTTCCTTTCCAAACGCTTTATTTCATCATCATACCAAAACATTATTCGCTTTTATGTATTCGCCAAACCTAAATAAATGATTTTAAAATGAAAGTGTTTTTTATACCGCGCTTATCCCACATTTGTTGAAAATAAAACGCACATAATTAGTTCGCCAGGATTTAATGTACCTTACAACAATTTGAAAATCATATTCGACGAATTAATCGACAGTTACCTTGCTACCAATGTGGGCATAGCTAAAGATTTTCTTAGCAAAGCGCTATCGGCTCATTTAGCCGATAACATCAAAATGCTTCATGCAGATGATCTGCTTGTTTCTGCAGGTACAGGTAATGACATGCTTATAAATCATAATAAACTTATACGAAGTGATAAAATCTATTGGTTAGACCGGCTTCATAACAATAGGTATGAAAATGATTTTTTCGACCTAATGGACCGCTTTGTCAGCCACTTGAATAGTACCTGTTATGCAGGGATCACCAGTTACGAATTTCATTATACGCTTTATGAAAAAGGGAGCTTTTACAAGCGGCATCTGGATAATTTCAAGCAAAACGGAACAAGGGCTTTCTCAATGATAATGTATTTGAATAGTGAAGTTGACGGCGGAGCGCTGCGTATTTACCAGGGAAACTCATCACAGGATATCACCCCTAACGCGGGTAAAAGTGTATTTTTCAAAAGTAATGAATTGGAACATGAAGTTTTAACAACCAATTTGCCAAGAATAAGCATTACGGGATGGTTGAAGATTGCCAGATAAGTGTTCAACGAATGTCACATAAACCTAAAAAATAAAAGCACAAGAAAGCCCCGTTAAACTGCGGGGCTTTCTTATTAGGCTGGTCTCTTCTGTTACATTTTTCAATTAGTGGTTTACACTTATTTAAGTATCCACATTATGCCATTAATATCGTCGTTCCCGCCGTATTGGCTTTGTAGGGCCTTGGTGTAATTAGCACTATTTGCCGTACGCTCAACCAACGGATACTGGAAACGTTGTGCAATACGCTGGCCATTATCGGTACCGGGCCCGGTGGTAAAGGTCGGAACGCCGGTTCTGCGGAAAGTGTAATACGACTCCAGGCCCGAATGGCGGAATAATGCCAGATATTTTTGTTGCAAAATTTGTTTCAAACCTGTTGCTCCGCCTGCATATTGTATCAAAGGCTGAGCATAATAAGTAGCCCAGTTAACCGTAATAGGGTAGGTATCGTAATTCGATGCAGCCACTACGCTTGTTGAACCAGGGCGGTAAAAGTACGCTGGTGGTCTACTTCTTCGAGGAAAAGAAATAGTAAATTTAATTGTATGATAATACTAATTTAGTTTAATATTAATAAACTTATTTTAGTATTGCTCAACAATTATTCTCATTTATATGCCTATAAAATTAGTGGTTTTTGACATTGCCGGAACTACCGTTCAGGATGAAGAGAGCGTTATGCTTGCTTTTCAATCTACCTTAAAAAAACATGGATACGAGATCCCAGTAAAAGAAGTAGCGCCGCTCATGGGCTATAAAAAAATTGATGCGATAAGGATACTATTGGAAAACAATGAACCTGACGCCGATAAAGTAACAGATGAATTTATTAATTCAATCCACAACGACTTTGTTGAGCAAATGGTTACGTTTTACCAAACTTCGCCAGGAATAGCGGCATTCCCGCACACCGAAAAAACATTTGCCAGTCTGCATGAGCAGGGAATAAAAGTGGGCGTAAATACAGGCTTCCCGCGCATTATTGCCGATGCGGTTCTTGACCGTTTGAAATGGGAAGAAAAAGGGTTGGTTGATTATGTCATAACCTCCGATGAAGTGGAATATGGCCGTCCCTACCCTTTTATGATACAGAAGATGATGGCCGACAGCGGCATTACCGACCCTTTGGAAGTAGTTAAAGTAGGTGATACCGAAGTTGACATCCACGAAGGGCAAAATGCCGGTTGTAAATATGTTATAGGGGTAACAACAGGTGCTTTTACCCGCGAAGAACTGGAGCCCTATAGCCCCACACATATTATTGATGATATAGCAGATGTGTTAACCATTATTAACCAGTAACCTGTCCGGATGGAAAAGCTACGTGCAAAAGTGGCCCAATGGCCTTACGGTTTAATATCTGTTTTTGCTGCAATTTCTTCATTTGGCGCTTACACCTGCATGTATGCTTTCCGAAAAGGATTTTCTGCAGGCACATTTACCGGGCAGCAATACTTCCATATCGATTACAAAGTATGGCTGGTGATTGCCCAGATAATTGGCTATACCATGAGCAAGTTTTACGGAATAAAGTTCATATCCGAACTTAAACCTGGTCAGCGCGCAAAAAGCATTCTTTTATTAATCGGAATAGCATGGCTTGCGTTGTTGTGTTTTGCCTATGTGCCTGCGCCTTACAACATAATTTTCTTGTTTATAAACGGGTTCCCGTTAGGCTTAATATGGGGCCTGGTTTTTGGTTACCTTGAAGGGCGCAGATCAACCGAATTTATGGCGGCTGTATTGTCCATAAGCCTCATTTTTGCCTCGGGCTTTGTTAAAACAGTAGCGCGAACGCTCATGAGTTCATTTCATGTAAGTGAGTTTCAAATGCCATTTTTAACAGGCGCGCTATTTGTTTTGCCGCTATTGCTTTTTGTGTTTTGCCTTGAACTGATGCCACCGCCATCTGCCGAAGACGTGAAACTGCGTACCAAACGCCTGCCTATGGATGCCGCTGAACGAAAAGACTTTTTGATGCGCTTTTTACCGGGTGTGATACTTACCCTTATCATCTACGTACTGCTGACTATTATGCGCGATGTACGCGATAATTTCGAAGTGGAAATTTGGACCAGCCTGGGCGTAAAGGATAACACCATATTTACCAAGATCGATACAATAATCTCCATCATTGCTTTGGTAGCGATGAGCCTGCTTATTCTTGTAAAAAAGAATCTGAAAGCCTTCAGCATAATACATTATATGATAATTTGCGGCTGTGTGTTGATCGGCCTCAGTACTATTTTATATAGCTTTAAATTAATTGACCCCATGACTTGGATGACGCTTGCAGGCCTCGGACTATATTTTGGTTACGTGCCATACAACGCCGTGTTTTTTGAGCGCCTGCTGGCATCATATCATTATAAAGGCAACGTTGGCTTTTTGATATACGTAGCCGATTCAATGGGTTACCTGGGTAGCGTAAGTGTGTTATTAGTGAAGGAATTTGGCCGACCGAATATCAGCTGGGGAACCTTCTTCCAGGAAGGCGTTATGACAGTAGCCATCGTCGGCGGTGTATGTGCAGTATTGTCGCTAATTTATTTTTTAAGCGTTGCCCGCAAGCTGCAAAATGGCAAAGGCACTCACCTTGAAATCATATCAGCATGAAAAAAAAATCAGCAATAGTAATTGGCGCGGGCATAGTTGGGTTGGCTACAGCACGTGCGCTGGCTGTTAGGGGCTATAGTGTATCTGTTTTTGAGCGGAACGAACAAGCTGTTGGCGCGTCCGTACGCAATTTTGGAATGATATGGCCTATCGGGCAGGCAACGGGGCCGCTATTTGAAAGAGCCATGCTATCGCGCAGCATATGGAAGGAAATATGCACCGAAGCCAATATATGGCATGATGAGGTAGGCTCGTTGCATTTGGCTTACCATGATGATGAACTACAGGTAATTAAAGAATATGTGGAGATCAACCACTCATTTCGCGATTGCCATGTACTTGATGCAAAAGCTACTTTAGCGAAATCGCCGGCCGTTAATCCCTATGGACTTAAAGGTTCTTTATACAGCTCCGAGGAGATGATCGTTGAATCACGCGTTGCGGTTGGCCAGGTAGCTAAATACCTCGCAGCTAAATACAGTGTGCAGTTTTATTGGAACACAGCTATCAGTAAAATCGAATACCCAGAGGTTTACTCAGGCGACAGGTTTTGGCAGGCTGATGAGATATTTGTTTGCAGCGGCGCCGATTTTGAAACACTTTACCCTGAGCTGTTTTTGAAGACCAACATCACCAAATGCAAACTGCAAATGATGCGTTTGGTTAGCCAGCCTAATGAGTGGCGCATAGGTCCTTCGCTATGTGGGGGCCTGTCGATGATCCATTACCCCGGCTTCCAGGTAGCAGCTTCTTTACCTGCCTTGCGCAAGCGTTATGAGGAACAATACCCTGTCCATTTAAAATGGGGTATCCACGTAATGGCCTCGCAGAATGGCAGCGGCGAACTAACAATCGGCGATTCGCACGAATACGGACTAGTTCACGACCCCTTCGACAAACAATTTATTAATACACTCATAACAGACTACTTACACACCTTCGCTAATTTTAAGGACTGGCAGTTATTACAATCGTGGCACGGGATATACCCCAAAATGATGAACGGCGAAACGGAACTGATAAAAGAAATTGAGCCCGGCGTTACTGTTATAAATGGTGTGGGTGGCAACGGGATGACGCTTTCTTTTGGCTTATGCGAACAGTTTTTTGCATCACGATAACACTATAAATTAGTAGCTTAACATATTCAATAATTCAGCAATGGATAACAGGAGAGATTTTTTAAAAAAGGCAGCTATGCTTACCGGCGCTGCAAGTGTTGCCGGCATGTTACCGGCATCTATTCAAAAGGCATTAGCTATTGAGGCGCCTGAGGGCAGCACTTATTTAGATGCTGAGCATATTGTTATTCTGATGCAGGAAAACCGCTCGTTTGACCATTGCTTTGGGACATTGAAAGGCGTGAGAGGATATAATGACCCGCGGGCTATTAATTTACCCAACGGCAATAAAGTTTGGCTGCAATCAAATGAAAAAGGCGAAACGTATGCGCCTTTTCATCTCGATATAAAAAATACCAAAGCTACCTGGATGAGTTCGTTGCCGCACTCATGGGCCAACCAGGTTAACGCGCGTAACGATGGTAAGTTTGACCAATGGCTGATAGAGAAAAAGAACAGCATAAAAGAATACAGCGAAATGCCATTAACGCTTGGCTACCACACCCGCGACGATATTCCTTTTTATTATGCCTTGGCCGATGCCTTTACAGTGTGCGATCAGAATTTCTGCTCGGCTTTAACGGGGACTAATCCTAACCGGCTGTTCTTTTGGACAGGTACCATTAGGGAAGAACAAAATGAAAATTCGAGGGCTAATGTGTGGAATGACGACATGGACTACGGTACCTTAAAATGGACAACATTCCCAGAGCGTTTGGAAGACCACAATATTTCATGGAAATGCTACCAGAACGAAATGAGCATTGACGTAGGCTTTGAGGGCGAACAAGATCCGTGGTTGTCAAATTTCCAGGATAACCCACTGGAGTTTTTCGCCCAGTACAATATTCACCTGCACAAAAAACATATGGATAACCTGGACAACCGCATAGCGCAATTACCGGGAATGATAGTCGAAACGCAGAAAAAAATAGATGGTTTACCAGCAGGCGATGCGCACATAGCCCATTTAAAATTGGAATTGCGATACATGAACAAATACCTTGAAGATTTTAAAAAGGAAAAAGCAAACATTAAACCGGGCGCTTTTGATGCCTTATCAGACAGGGAAAAGAGTATCCACTTTAAGGCATTCGACACCAATAAAAATGATCCGGATTACCATAGCTTAATCACCTTGAAATATGATGACAACGGAACCGAACTCGAAGTACAAGTACCCAAAGGCGACGTTTTATACCAGTTTAGGGATGATGTAAAAACCGGTAAACTGCCAACCGTATCATGGCTTAGTGCACCCGAACATTTTAGCGACCACCCTTCATCGGCATGGTATGGGGCATGGTATGTATCCGAAGTTTTAGACATCCTCACTCAAAATCCCGACGTTTGGAAAAAGACCATATTCATACTTACCTATGACGAGAACGATGGCTATTTTGATCACGTGCCGCCATTTATTGCACCACATTCGCATAAAGCAGGAACAGGAAAGGTATCGGAAGGAATCGACACCCGTGTTGAGTTTGTAACTGTTGACCAGGAGAATGAAAGAAAAGATTTCCCGGAAAAGTATGATCGCGAAAGCTCAATAGGCTTAGGCTTCCGTGTTCCAATGGTAATTGCCTCACCATGGAGCAAAGGCGGCTGGGTGAATTCGGAAGTGTTTGATCATACATCAACACTGCAATTTTTAGAAGATTTCCTTAGCAAAAAAACAGGAAAAAAAATAATCGAACCAAACATAAGCGATTGGCGAAGAACCGTTTGCGGAAACCTTAACTCGGCTTTTCGCCCCTATACAAAAGATGAAATAAAAACACCGGAATTTTTGGCCCGCAATGCTTTTGTTCAGAGTATACACAAGGCCAAATTTAAGGCGCTCCCTTCGGACTATAAAGTATTAACCGAACATGAAATAGCACAAATAAATCAAAGTCCCATGCTTTCGCCTTATATGCCAAAGCAGGAAGCAGGCATCAAACCATCATGCGCTTTGCCTTATGAATTATATGCCGACGGAGTATTAAGTGCAGATAGAAAATCTTTTGAAATAAAATTTACTGCAGGCAATAAACTGTTTGGTAATAAAGCATCAGGCGCACCATTTAACGTTTATGCACCGGGTAAGTACTTAAAAAACAACCTCGGCCAACAACCGTCATTTGAAAATGTACGTGCCTGGGCCTACGGTTTAAAAGCCGGCGACACCATAGCAGACACATGGCCCCTAAATGAATTTGAAGATAACCATTACCATTTGAGGGTTTACGGCCCCAATGGGTTTTATCGCGAGTTTAAAGGCAATAACAGCGATCCTGATGTTAATATTCATTTTGATTATCAAACGGAGTTAACAACTAACGGCTTAAGTGGCAACGTATTGCTAACGTTTATAAACCAATCTCACCAATCACAAACTGTTGAAATCACCGACCACACCTACCATACCAACAATCATAAAAAAGTATTGCAGCCTTCAGGCAAATCAAACCTGGTTTTAAATTTAACAAAAAGCCATAACTGGTATGATTTCTCGGTGAAGGTAACGGGCCATCGCACATTTGAAAAACGCTATGCAGGCAAGGTTGAAAATGGCAAACCGGGATATTCCGATCCATTTATGGGTAACGTAGTAGGTTAGTTGGGTACAGCTGACTATTCATACACTGGAAAAACCAACAAATAATTAGGCGTCAATATCAACTTTCTGTGGCTTATTGAGACGCTATAATTAGCCTTTGCGACTTTTCATTACGTTCACTATTAGCTAGGGTAACGGATAACGGATGCTTTTTAGGTTAAAGACTTTCAAAAGCGATAATTGTTTTTTATACAATTATATTTTTAATTAGATTTGTGTAGCCTATGAAAGACTATAGCAGAAGGTTCCTTAAATAGATACTATTGGCATGCGCGACTGTACTAACTATGCCGAAATACTTGCAGCAAAACATAAAAAAATGGTTAAAACACATAAATTATTGTGGGTATTATTTATGCCGATGATTTTGAATGTGGCGGGAGCCCAAACATCCGGTATCCGCAATAATTATGTGGATGAAAGGGGTTTGCCTCATCTAAAGATAGAGCGCAGCATGATCTATTCGCCCGAAAAAGACTGGCTCTATAATCACCATGCTTCTATTATTGAATTTAAAGGCAAACTGGTTGCTATATGGTCAAACGGGTTAATAAACGAAGATTCGCCTGGCCAACGCGTTGCTTTCTCCGTTTCGAATGATTTTGTGCACTGGTCGCCATTAAGAGTTTTAGCTGCCCCCGATAAAGCCGCCAATGATACCCTGAAAATACTAACAGCCGCAGGATTGTATAAATATAAAAACACACTGGTAGCCTATTACGGCGAGTACGAAAAGGATCGCTCCAAAACTGATCTCTATGCTAAAACCAGCACCGATGGCATCCATTGGAGCGAGCCTGTTGATATGCATCTGCCCCTTATCCCCAACCACGGCCCCGAAACTACCAAAAGTGGCAGGCTTATTATAAGCGGAAATTTTAGTTTCCCTTATACAGATGATCCTACCGGTTTGTCAGGCTGGAAAATGAGCAGCTTTTATCCCGATTCGCTTTATAAGCAGGACAACTCCGCTACTTTCTACAAACCCGCTGAAAAAACAGGCTTACCACCACTGTGCGAAGGCTCATTTTTTCAAACAGATGACGGAATTATCCATATGCTGCTACGCGTTACAGGAAAAGGTTGGAGAGGAAGATTATGGCTTACGGAAAGCAAGGATGAAGGCATCACATGGTCAAGGCCTGTGGAAACTAAATTCAGCGATAACGATAGTAAGTTCCATTTCGGCAGGCTGCCCGATAAACGCTTTTACTACGTGGGCATACCCGATACATTGCATCACTACGACCGTAATCCTTTAGTTCTCGCCCTATGTGCCGATGGCAAATATTTCAATAAACAATATATTATTGCCGATGAACCCTACCAGCTTAAAAAGCAGGGCTTATATAAAGGCGGTCAATACGGCTATCCGCATACAATGTTATATAATGGGCAGATGTACGTTATTATCTCCCGGCAAAAAGAGGCTATCGAGGTGATCCGTTTTAAGCTTGATCAATTTCAAGATCGCTAAAAGGGTAATCATTATTCGGCTTTCGCAATCTATGCGATAATGTCATAACTTTTCAATTAATAACCTTGGACATAATGCTATATCAATTTGTCTTTTCGAGCCGCTTTAATAGCGTCCGCTTTTGAATTTACATCCAATTTGACATACACGTTTTTTAAATGTGTTTTAACCGTTTTGCGAGTTATTATATCGCTATTTAAGGTCATCAGTAATAAATGCAAAGCCGGTAACCTGTATGAATTGCCCAAATTATACCGCTCTTAATCAATTCAGCCTAACCGCACGTCAAGAGAGCTTTTGATCTTTGGATCAATAAGCCTATAGCCGTCAATTTTTCATAATGAAAGGAGGATGGTAGCGTTCGACGAATAGCCAAAATAAGCCGCCACAAGTTCATGCGTATGGGACGATTTTAATTGGATGCCGTAATTGTTTTGGGTGAAGGCGCGTAAAGAATCTGCGCAAGCTTTTGTAATTTCAAGGTTCATAGCAACTATTGTTAATTGCTGTTTTTTAGTCGTCGAGAGTGTTTAAAGACAACAATGCCAGCGGTTTAACAAAAATTTGCTGTTATGCCTTGTCAATTATTGATTTAACCTTGCGTTTCAGTCACTCACAACTGAAGCGCTCTATTCCTATATCGAAGGTAAAATGAAAATTTTAGAAAAACAAGTGATATTTTATAAATCCGACTGGTCCGAATAAAGTATATGAATGTAAAATTCCATAAAATGCAAAAGGCCCCGCAGACATGCGGGATCTAAGCTCCTGAGGCTGGGCATAATTCGAACCAGTTTATGGATCAAATCGCTGTTTTAAATGAATTGAAGTAGTTTTAGTTGGCCCTAAATGGGCACAACCAAAACCACTTCACCAACCTAATAAGTGTTTGACTGGATGCATTTGAAATCGCCATTTATAATAACAATCTTTTACGCTAACAGATCTTCCATCCCGAATGCCGTCAATACTTTTTCGAATTCAACTTTAACGGCATCGTTGGCCCTTTTAGTGATATCTCCTGTTGAAGAATCAACAACCGTCCTTAATGGCCGTTGACCTTTCGGTAAACTGATCAGGTTTACTATCGCATCCGCAACTTCCTGAGGGTCTGGCTTAGCAGTTTCAAACATTTGTCCAATGGCGGCGAACAATTTATTGGGAACATCATCAATCACTTTATAATCGTCGGCAACTGATGCATCAGAACCAACCTGCATCTTTTGGGACATTTCTGTAGGAAAAGCACCTGGTTGAATAATGGCTACATCAACCCCTAAAGGTCTTAATTCATAATGCAAGCCTTCGCTTAAACCTTCCAAAGCAAACTTTGAAGCACTGTATACTACAGAAAAAGGAGAGGAAAATCTGCCATATCCGCTTGAAACGTTAATAATTAAGCCTTCTGATTGTTTACGCATAAATGGTAATGCTAACTTTACCAATCTCCATGGGGCGAAGACATTGATATCAAACATCCGCTGCACATCACCAGTGGTAGAACTTTCGGCTACACCGAACATCGCTGCACCTGCATTGTTTACCAAAACGTCAATCGTTCCTTCTTTTGCGATGATCGCATCAATAGCTTTTTTTACACTTGTTTCATCAGTTAATGATACATCCAAAACAGTAACATTTTCGATCTGTGCCAAAGCTTTTGCTTTATCAGCATTTTTACCTTCGGTATCTCTAATGGTGGCATAAACTTTATGGCCCAAAGCCGCAACTGACTTGGCGGCAAGCCATCCGAAACCGCTATTCGTTCCTGTAATTAAAACAACTTTTTTGCTCATTTTTTTGTTATTTAAAATAATGATACAAAGGTTGGTATCTAAAAAAAGAAATCATTTACCATTTGGTAAAAAGCAATTTCAACGGATATTTTTTCTTATCCTGCTCAATGACTGTTGGGTGATCCCGAGGTAAGAAGCGATATGAGAAAGAGGAATACGATTGACAAGGCCAGGGAATTGTTCAATGAAGGATAAATAACGGGTGGTTGCATCTTCTGAAACTAACGGGCTCCTTCTTTCAATCGTTTTTAACAAACAATTTTTTTCTATCAGACCTTTTATAGCTTCCCAGCCAACGATTGTATTTCCGATCTCGTCCCAATCTTTCTTTGAAAAAACAAGCAATCTACAATTGGTAACTGCCTGAATATACTCAGAAGCCACCACTTGTGCCTCAAACTTTTGCTGGTCCGAAACAAAATGATTCTCTTCACTGAATGAATGAGTGATCTCTTCGCCTTTGTTGTTATAATAGCAGAAACGAATTACCCCTTCAAGAATAAATCCAACTTGCCGGGGGATCTTTCCGGCTTCTGAAAAATATTCATCTTTATGAAGTTCCAGCGTTTTTGCTTTGCTCATAATAAAATCTGTTTGCTGCTTATTCAAATTGCCAAACTTCAATATGTAATTGATAAACTCTTCCATAGGTTAAATATCGAATTTATTGCGGGCAGTTTATTTACCATTTGGTAAATAATACAGTGGTCTTTTAACGATGTTTAGGTCTTTAAACAGCTGCTTTTACCGCCTTTTTCCCACCTTAACGCAAACACATCCTCCCTGCCTTTGAATAGGGATTTATACAAATTAAGTCGATCATCTTTCATTCAAAGTAAATATGTTATTCAAACACACCTATAGCATTTAACTATTCTCAATTTTATTTTGAAACCAATGTAGATAGCGTTCTGTCTGAGAAGCCAGATAGTAGGGCAAATTAAGCAAATGATATTTTTTTCCTTCAGGGGTTACAGCTTCTGTAATCAATATTTCCCCGGCGTAGAACCGTACAGCCATTTGATGGGAAACTAAATCCATGTATAAATGCAGGGATTTAAGTTTCCCCTCTGTCCCGGATTTTACTTCAATTGGAATGAGTTTGCCTTCAAACGGCCAAATAAAATCCACTTCAGCAGAAGAAGTCGCTTTTTCCCTTACCCAAAAGTTAAGCCTGCTTAAAGCGTTGTATTGTGAAGCCAGCAGCTCTTGTCCAACCAAATGTTCGATCATTGTACCCTGATATACTTTATTTAAATCGGTGGTACCTAATATCTCTTTTTGAATACCTGCAAAGTAATTGAGCATCCCAGTATCCAGAATTTGTAATCGTGGTGATTTTTTATGATCGGGTAGTAATGGGAGTTTTGTATCAGTAGATGGGTAAAGCAACTGTATAAGCAACGCATTCTCCAAAGTGCGCAAAGCTTCGCTCATATCCCGGGAACGATAAGAAGAGTTACCGAAACCTTCAAATTTTATACGTTTTCCAGCTTGTGAAAACGATGCTCGTATAGCATGTCGAATATATTGTATCTGCGAACTTGTTGTTGCATACTTCTCTACATCATCTATATAAGCTACAATTAGAGATTCGTAAATAGTTTGTAATGCAGTTAAATCTTTGCTTACGCTGTAATTATTCACAATTTCGGGCATACCACCGATCAATGCATAAGTATGAAAAAGCTGCAATAATTTAGTATGTGTAAATTGTGGGGCCGGTGTAGTTTCTAAATAGTCTAACGCAGCACTTTCACCAACGGCATCCAAAAATTCAGGAAACGAGGCCGGTCGCAGTACTTTGTATTCAACCCGTCCAACGGGAAAACTTATGTTTTTATTAAATAAAGTTTCGAGCATACTACCCGCTGCAATTATAGCTATATCAGGTTCCGACTCATAGAAATAGCGTAAAATATTCAATGCTTCCGGCACCTCTTGTATCTCATCAATGAAAATAAGAGTTTTTCCCTTTTTTGACAGGGCTTTATCTTTTATAAAAAATAAGGTTTGTACTAACACCTCGATGTTATTGAAATGCTCAAAGGGTAACCTATCGTTAGCTAATTCCAAGTTGAGATAAATGTATTGCTCAAATCGCTTTGCGAATTGGTTAATCATGGTTGTTTTACCAACTTGCCTTGCACCTCTAATTACCAGCGGCTTACGGTCATGTTTAGTCAACCATTTTTCTAATTCTGCTATGATACTTCTTTTGAACATGTCACAAAATTAGGGTAATTTATTGAAATAAATGGCACAAATTAAGGGTAAATATTAGTAAAACATGGCACATAATAGGGGTTGTTTCTATAGAACAGTTAATATTAGCAGTAGATAAACTAAATAAACCAAGTCAATGAGATTATTTCTAAATGCTGTTGAGCTTCATTAAAGCGGACAATCAGCTCACATTGTCGTTAGAGGTGTACGCACACCTTAACATTGTAAGTACCATCTGCTTTTTTGTGGTGTCTGTACACCTTTGCGCTTAATGTAGCCATAATCATTTTCAATAGCCACGGAAAGACTGTTACGTATTTGTTACGGTTTTCCGTGAAATTCAACAAAAAATCCTGCGAAACTGAAATATGGAAATACTGACCTCCCGGAAGAGAGCTGCTGCAAAAACCGCGTTTTTACAGCAGAAAAGGCCATTTTTAAACAAAAAAAGCCTAGCGGACGTGCTAGGCTTATTGCTCCTGAGGCTGGGCTCGAACCAGCGACCCTCTGATTAACAGTCAGATGCTCTAACCGGCTGAGCTACTCAGGAATCATTTTCCGGTTTGGAGTGTGCAAAAGTATAATTTCTGAACTAATTTCGCAACGTTTGTTTCAAAAAAAATGCAAATCGTTGAGGATGAGTTTAAATAACCTTAGCATACCCGTATTTATTTCTCGTTCGACATGGAATAAGGCACATCCAAGTCCTTAATACCCCGCTGTTTATTCGGCACAGGCGACATATCGAAATTTAAATTAGCGCCATCTAATAGGGCTTTATGGTCAACCCAATTATAATCATATGGCTTGCCATTAAGGGTTAAGGTTTTTACATACTTATTTGCCGCGCTGTTAGCAGGAGCATTTATATTAATGGTTTTGCCATTTTCAAGGTTAACGGTTAGTTTTTTAAATAATGGCGCACTCAAGGCGTATTGGCCACTAACCGGACATACCGAATAAAATCCCATTGCCGAGAATACATACCATGCCGATGTTTGCCCGTTATCCTCATCGCCGCAATAGCCATCGGGCGTTGCCCTGTACATACGGTTCATGGTTTCACGCGCCCAGTATTGCCCTTTCCATGGCTCTCCTGCATAATCGTACAGATATATCATGTGCTGTATGGGCTGGTTGCCATGTGCGTACTGGCCCATGTTGGCTATTTGCATTTCGCGTATCTCGTGTATAACGGTGCCATAATAGCTGTCGTCGAAAATCGGCGGTAGTGTGAATACCGAGTCCAGTTTCTCCACAAATTTGTGTTTGCCGCCCATCAGGTTTATAAGCCCTTGTATATCCTGGAAAACACCCCAGGTATAATGCCAGCTGTTCCCCTCCGTGAATGCATCGCCCCATTTAAAAGGGTTAAACGGTTTTTCGAATGATCCGTCTTCGTTTTTGCCACGCATAAGCCCGGTTTCCGGGTCGTACAGGTTACGATAGTTCTGGGCATGTTTTTTGTAAATGGCGATTTCCGATTCGGGCTTATGCAGCGCTTTCCCCAGTTCATAAATGGCAAAATCGTCATACGCATATTCCAGTGTGCGAGCAGCATTTTCATTTATACCTACATTGTAGGGTACGTATCCTAATTTATTATAGTATTCAACCCCTCGCCTGCCCGTTGCGTTAGGGCCGGTATTATTAGCGCCGTGTTTAAGCGCCTGGTACAATGTTTCAATATCATAACCGCGGGCCCCTTTTATGTAAGCTTCGGCAACTATCGATGCCGAGTTATTCCCTATCATACAATCGGCATATCCCGGGCTCGACCATTCAGGTAACCATCCACCCTCTTTATAATCGTTTACAAGGCCCTCCTGCATCTCCTTTACCATCGACGGGTAAACAAGGTTCAGGAACGGATACAGCGCCCTGAAGGTATCCCAAAAGCCTGTACCGGCAAACATATAGCCGGGCATTACTTTGCCGTTGTAAGGGCTGTAATGGACCGTCTGCCCTGCCGCGTTTACTTCGTACAAGCGGTTAGGGAAGAAAAGCATGCGGTACAAGCACGAGTAAAATGTATAGATCATGAATATCGAACCATCACAATAAACTTAAAAATGATTTTTATGTTGGGGTATGGTAACAGTAATTCAAAGTGATATATTTGAATGCTGCCAATCATATAATCGAAAAAATATAAATACCCATGCAGGAATTAGACCCTACCATCCTTCAAAAAGTAAACTCATGGCTTCAGGGAAGTTATGATGCTGATGTTAAACAACAAATACAGGCTTTGCTTGATCAAGAAGCATATACCGAGCTTACCGATTCATTTTACCGCGATCTGGAATTTGGTACAGGTGGACTTCGCGGCATTATGGGCCCCGGCTCAAATCGCATAAATAAATATACCATTGGTACTGCTACACAGGGCTTAGCCAATTACCTTAAAAAGAAATACCCCGGCGAAAAGGTTAAAGTGGCCATAGCACATGATAGCCGCAATAATGCTGATTTCTTTTCGGGTATTACTGCCGATGTATTTTCGGCAAATGGTATACATGTGTACTTTTTCAAAGCTCTGCGCCCCACTCCCGAGCTTTCATTTGCAGTGCGCACACTTGGCTGCAAAAGCGGCGTAATGCTTACTGCATCGCATAACCCTAAGGAGTATAACGGCTACAAAGCCTATGGCGCCGATGGCGGCCAGTTCGTTTCGCCCGAAGATAAGGCGGTAATGGATGAGGTTGCTGCTATCAGCGATATCAGCCAGGTTAATTTTAGCCGCATAGCCGCTAATATTGAAGAAATAGGCGAAGAGATCGACGCGCAATATTTAGATCAGATAACCCTGCTTTCTGTATCGCCAGATGCTATTAAGCGTCAGAAAGACCTGAAGATAGTTTACTCGCCTATCCACGGCACCGGTATAACTTTAACCCCGCAGGCACTAAAGCGCTTTGGCTTTGAGAACGTAATACTGGTTGATGAACAAACCACACCCGACGGTAATTTCCCAACGGTAGTATATCCAAACCCTGAAGAGAAGGAAGCACTAACCCTCGCCCTTAAAAAAGCGCAGGAAGTTGATGCCGACCTTGTACTGGCTACCGACCCCGATGCCGATCGCGTGGGCATAGCCGTAAAAAATACCGATGGCGAGTTTATCCTGTTCAACGGAAACCAAACCGGCACCATGCTTATTAATTACCTGCTAACCGCATGGGAAGAAAAAGGCAAACTTACAGGCAATGAGTACATTGTTAAAACCATTGTTACCACTTATTTGATTGATGCCATCGCGGCAGCAAAAAATGTAACCTGCTATAACACGTTAACCGGCTTTAAATACATTGGCGAGTTGATGAGCAGCCTGCAAGGCAAGAAAACCTTCATTGGCGGTGGCGAGGAAAGCTATGGCTACTTAATAGGCGAACTGGTTAGGGATAAAGACGCCATCGTATCAAGCGCGTTTATTGCCGAAATGACCGCCTATTACAAAGATAAAGGCAGCAGCTTATTCGAGGCTTTGATAGATACCTATGTGCAATACGGTTTTTATAAGGAGAAATTAATATCCCTCACCAAAAAAGGAAAAACCGGCGCCGAAGAGATAAAGGAGATGATGGAGAAATACCGCACCAATCCACCGGCTACTTTGGGCGGATCAAAAGTTATTACCCTTAAGGATTATGAAAAAGGTATTGAAACCGATCTTACCACCAATACCACCAAGAAACTGGATTTCCCGGCATCGGATGTATTGCAGTTCATAACCGCCGATGGCAGTATTATTTCGGCCCGGCCTTCAGGTACCGAGCCAAAAATAAAATTCTATTGCAGTGTGAACGAACCACTGGCCAGTAAAGCCGATTATAAAAAGGTTGATGCGCAATTGGATGCTAAGGTGGCTACTATTATGACTGATTTGGGCGTGTAAGAAAACCAAGACGTATGAAAATAGGCTTAGCCACTCCTCCTATTCCAAAGTCGATAAACGACGGCCTACACTGGGTTGAAAAACTGGCGAAGGATGCCGCTGCACAAAACGCGGAGATTATCTGTTTCCCCGAGTCGTTCATCCCCGGCTACCCGGCAGCGGAATATGAGATAGCAAAGTCGACGCCCGAAAATTGTAACTATAAAATACAACCATGTGTCGCAAGGTTTTGCAGGATTAACTATATTTCCAAACCCTTCAAACAGTATTATTAATATTATTTATGCTAATGCGACGAGCGACAATTCTTCGCCAAATTATTCGGTTGACATCTTTAATTCGATAGGAACATTTATAAAACATGAGTCAATCCGAAGCAATAGCTGGACAGAAGACATCAGCTCATATAAATTAGGTGTTTATGTATTGCAAGTTAAAGATAATAGCGGTAATTTAGTGGGGCAAACAAAATTCATTAGGAACCTATAATTATAAGGAAGATGTTAAAGTGCGGAAAGGAAATATCAAATTCTATTTATAAAAAAATAGTAGCTGTAACAATATTAGCGGGCAGTGTAGTATTGCTGCCCTCAACTACTTTTGCCCAGGGTGGAGATATCCCGTGCGGCGGTGATGACCCAACCACTTCAACCCCATGCCCTCTCGATACCTGGGTTTGGGTGCTGGCAGTAGGCGCAGTAATATTGGGGGCTATATATTTGCAGCGTAAGCAAAAGTTGCAAAGGCAAGCTTAGCCGGCTTGCTGGCTTTTTAACGGCAGCGCGTTTTTCAGTTCCCGCATCTCAATTTCGTATGCGTGCATGCGGGCGTGCAATATATCAACCTCGGTACGCAACATTTGTATCTCGGTAATTAATTTAGCCGATTCAGGTTTATTAATAATCTTTTCCCCTGTTCCGAGTATAAGCCATTCAGGCGAATATTTCAGTTGGAAACACAGCTTGCGAATCAGGTAATAACTCATTTCCTGTTTCCGGTTTATCACCTTGCTAATAAAACCCTGGTCAACACCAATGGTATTGGCAAGCCCAAGCTGGCCGCCATGTTCCTTAACAATTACCTTTAGTCGTTTTATTACTGCTTCATCAGACATTTGCTTGCAATAATAAACAAACTCGCTATAAAAGTGAAATAGTTATTTATTGGTATAAAAAGGAAGAGATACTTTAGTAGCTTATCTGTTCAAAATTCATTTCCCGGGCCGCATTAACCATGGCTGTTATCTCATTAAGCCGGGTATTGTATTCTTTGAGTTGGATCTCGCCTGAGTGGTAGCTATTTACAAGTTTGGTTAGCCGGGTGGCGGCTAATTGCCTTATACTTTCATTTATATAAACACTACGCACCCTCACGTCCGAGCCAACAACCATATTACTGTATAAACTATCGTTCAGATTACGTAACTTTTCTTCAGCCGATCTCATTAAAAATAATGGCTGTACATCACGGGTTTCTTTTAATATCCTATTTATCCTTACGCTTTGCTTCTTATCAAACTGCAATATCAAACCCATTGTTACTACACTAAATGCTAAAAAGTAAATTATCGCTTCCATAAAACCCGCTAAATTAAACTGTTAATTAAAATCAAACCTTGCTTCAAATAGCAAAAAAGTTTTGCATACTCCCTTTTACGTTTTAATTAATTGGCGGGTTACACAAATCAATATCTTTTTATCAACCATTTTAAAATAAAAAAAGCGACTGCAAAGGTCGCTTTTTTTAACTAATAATTACATCATCTAACTATATAAGGCCCGCTACTCTGCCACCGGCCCGGCACCTAAAATCTTTTCATAACAATAAAACCGCAAATTAGGCCTGAAATACAAACCCGTTTCACCTGCATATTCATAACCCAGCTTTGGGAACAATAGCCGGGTAGCTTTATTGTTACTATTAGTATCTATCCGCAATATGTTAATGCCTTTTGTTAGGGCTACAATTTCAGCCTGTCTCATCAATGCTTTCCCAATCCCCTGCCTGCGGTGATGAATGCTTACCGCCAGCCGATGTGTAACAATAGCAGGTTCGTTTATGTCCCAGCCAACATTGGCATATTCAGCTTCCTGGTCAGTTGTAATAGCCGAAAAGCCACCTATCTCACTTTCAATATCAGCTACCCAAAGCTGTTTCAACTCCACATCCTTTTTAAACACACCGGCATTAGGATAAACATCGTCCCACTGAAAATTCCCCGATGCCCGCATAACCGGTACAATTTCACGCACCAAATTCATTATCGGCTCAATATCTTCTAAAGTTGCAAGGCGAATGTTCATAGCTTGAATTAAAGGCAAAAGTAAGAATTCAAGCAAACCCGAATATAAATAAGAATTTTATTTTTACCTCTTTCCGCAACAGGAGAAGTGAGGACCGGTGACTATCGATAAGAAGGTAAGTAAACAGCGCGTATAAAAAGCTCCCCCTTGCGCCACCGCTAAAGCCAAAAGCGACACGCGGTCAGGGGGTTGGGGGGCCTTCCCGTTCTATACCCTCCGCCGCATCAAAATATTCCAGAACCGCTTTATAAATATCCTGATCGCGGCCTTCAACCCACCGCAACGAAACAAACACCTGCTTGCCAAAATCCGAATCGAACTTCAACTCAAAAACAAGCATAGCCGAACTTCTTCCGGGCTTAAGCCCAATATCCTCTACATCCTTCCAGTCCAATATAATGTTACGGATATAATCTTTAGCACCGTTCTCATCCAACTCAAGCGCTATTTCGCCTTTTATGGCTGGCACAAGGCGGGTAACAATCATCAATCCCAACAAAGCAGCTATCAGCGATATAAATACCGCGAATATTATCCCGCCAACTATGTCGTGCGATAAAAAACAGCCTATGCAGGTTTTTAATAGCAACAATATCAGCAAACCCACCACCACCAAAGCCGTATAGGCCGATTTCTTACTGTAAGCAAATTTTATGATCTCAGGCGGCATAGCAAAATTATTAGTGAAACAGCTAAATATAGTAATAACCCCAAACAAAAAGCCACCCGTTTCCACAGATGGCCTTCACGCCCTCAAAAAGCTCCCCCTAAAGGGGGTTGGGGGGCTAATGATTATGCTTCTTATGAATATCTTTCACCAAACACAATTTCTTTATCCCAGCTATTTTTATCACAAACGGCGCATACTTTAACCGCTTGCCAACCATCTCCGTTACATTATCCGAGTGAGCTATCACCTCATCCTCGTTATCACCTGCCAGCAGGCGTTTATACATACGGTAATCACCCCATTCAATATAATACACCTCGCCGGGCAATATCTTCATGTCATGTATTACCTTTAGCGCCACCCAGCAACCATTTTCCAGGTAAGGGTACATGCTATGCCCCCAAACCGGCAGCGCAAAGTCACATTCTTCAATACCCGGAAAATTCATTCGCCCTACTGGCGTCATATCATTAATATCATTATAAACCACCACACCCGATGCCGTGGCCACTACTTCATACATAGGTATCCCGTCTTCTATTCTTTTTATTACAGTATTTCCTGTAATTCTATTCGTTGTTAAAAATTCTTTGTATTTTTCTTTAAAAATACGCAGTTTTTCAGGGTCGATATTCTGTCGGCTCTTTATTATCTCTGTTATCGAACTGGCCGAGTTAAATCCCAACACTTCAGCTAATTGTCCGTTACCTGCAAAAGCCTTTCCTTTAAGCTGATTGTAAAGAATAATAAACTCCAGCGTTTCCGGGCGCACCCTTTTTATCTTATTTGGCTTTGCTTCATCTTCCATAATACAAAAAATAAGTTTTCAACATTTCTTGATTTATATAAAGATAATTCTTTATATTTGTATTGTCGAACGATGCTAATCTAAACCAAAAAAATAAAATACGCAAATGAAAAATAAAGAATTTAAAGAAATTATACAAAAGCTTGATTCAGGATAATATTTTTAAGCATCGTAGCTACAGGCTACCCGAACCTCGCCGCCCGACCTATAGAAAAAGATAAGACGAAGAAAGATAACAAACCTAAACCATGTACATAGCCTATTCCGCGCTGCAAAACCCGCCAACAGGCGGGCAGCAGCAAACCAACAATGCCGAAGCCGAAACAACCTTCACCGAATTACAATTACGCTACCAGGCCTACCAAAACACTTGCAGCAAATACCGCCGCGAAATAGCCGCCATACAGCAGCACATCCCCGGCTGGCAACCCAGCCCCCCAACCCCCTAAAGGGGGAGTAAATTAACTTATTCGGGCCTTATCCCTAACAAGGCCATCACACTAATCAAAAGCTCCCCCTTTAGGGGGTTGGGGGGCAAACACTGTTATGATCAAACTATCACAAAAACTAAAAAACCAGATCTGGTGGCTCATCATCACGGTCGATTATGATTACAGCCGCATCACCATTGCCGAACACGAAATTAATGGCGACACACTAACCCTATGGCTCGAAGACAAGCAGGATTTCAAAAACTCGCTCGACGAATGCCTGCAGCTCGACCTGCCCTTAAAGCAGCTCGCAAAGATCATCAAGGCTGAAAATATGAATAGCTACGAGGGCACTAAACTGCACCCCACCAAAAGCTTCGCCTACCGCACCCGCATAGAAATAAACGAAGCCATAAAGTGGTACCAGGAAGACGCCTCCCTAACCGAACAGCAATGGGCCCGCGAAACACTGCTAAAAAACATCCTCACCCAACTCGTCGAAACCGAAGTCTACGACGGCACAAACGAGGAATTGTTTTATTAATTATATGCTAATTAGCATATAAAACATATTATGAGTTGCGAATTAATATGGCGTTCCCCTGTGGGTCAGGCTTTGCGCTCATACTGCACGGGCCTTAGTCACAGGCCGGTATCCGCTTCAATCCTTAACCCAAATAAAGTCGCATGAAATGTAACTTACGCAGTTTCCAAAACTTCGTAAGTTTAAAACCAGCAAGCAACAGTTAAAAAGCGCGAAGGCCAAAACGAAAGAGGGGGCGGGCCGGGAGTCTGGCCTGTGGGCGGAAGCATCCCCTCTTTCTTGATTTTTTGCTACTTTTTTATCAAGAAAAAAGTAGTAGCCTCCGCGGCAATGAGCGGAACGATCATCTAACTTAGCATAAAGTATTGTGGCGTGAAAATGAACATTATGCCATAATCAAACATTTCCTAAATTTACCCGCAAAAAAACCACCACGTGACCAACCCACCCCTCACCCGCTCCCCAAAACAAATCAGGATAGCCACAGCTGTATTCTTTTTTATATCGGGTTTCGGCTACACCACCTGGGCGTCACGCATCCCATCCATCCAGCACGATCTTAACCTAAACGAGGCACAACTCGGCGCAGCGCTATTCGCTATGCCGGTCGGTCTTTTAGCAACCATGCCCATAACAGGCCGTTTGCTCGGCAAGTATAGCAGCAGCCGCATCATGTTTTTCGGGGCGTTGTTTTTCAACCTTATGCTAGGCCTGTTGGGCTATGCAGTACATTATTGGGAATTTCTGCTCGTATTATTTTGCTTCGGTTCATCACGCAACTTGCTCAACCTGTCTATGAATACCGACTCCGTAGGCCTGCAGGCGCATTACAAAAAATCCATTATTACTACCTTTCATGGCATTTGGAGCATGGCAGGTTTCGGCGGCGCGGCCCTCGGTTATTTCATGGTGGCTAATCACGTACTACCACAATGGCACCTGTTAAGCGTTAGTACAGTACTGGTTACATTATCGCTATGCTTCGCCCCTTTTACCCTGCGCCAGCAACCTGTACCGCAACCCGACAAACCCATATTTTCGCTGCCCGATAAAACACTGATAAGCCTCTCACTCATCTGTTTCTCCTCAATGGCCTGCGAAAATATCATGTACGACTGGAGCGGTATCTATATGAATAAAGCCGTACACTCCACACATGCCACCGCTACAGCAGCCTTCGTGGTATTCATGACAACCCTCACCGCCTCCCGCTTTACCGGCGACAAAATAGTAAACCGCTATGGTATTAAAAGCCTAATGCAATACAGCGGACTGCTAATAGTTACTGGTTTTTTGCTTGCGGTAATATTCCCCATTGTTCCCGTAGCAATTACCGGCTTTGGTTTAGTGGGTATAGGCACCTCATGCATGGTACCTTTGGTGTTTGCCGAGGCCGGCAAATCAAAAACCATGAGCAAGGGCCCGGCAATTGCAGCCGTATCAACCATAGGCTATTTAGGCTTTCTGGTGGTTCCTCCATTGGTAGGTTTTGTTGCACAGGCATTAAACCTGCGCTGGTCGTTCGCTATTATTGCAACATTAGGCATTGTCATAGTATGGATGACATCCAAACTAAAAACATCCACCAACTAATAAATTCAAAATATTTTTTACCCTCTTCCGCCTCAGGCGAAGAAGTCGAAGTGAGTTACCCGCGTTCATTCCCACCACTGTTAATCAAAAATTCCCCCTTTAGGGGGTTAGGGGCAAAAAAAAAGAGCCGGACAAAATGCCCGGCTCTTCAAAAGTAAAAAAGAATAAAATTCTATAGTTTAATTATGCCTGAAACCACCTTTACCACCACCACTGTATCCTTTGTCTTCGGCTACGTTAACCGTAATACGGCGGCCGTAATAACTTTGGCCATTCATGCACCTTATCGCTTCCTTCGCCTCATCCTCGTTCACCATTTCCACAAACCCAAAACCCTTACTCTCTTTTGTTTCACGATCTTTAATGATCCTGAGTGATTTTACCGGCCCAAAATCACCAAAAACGGCTGTTAATTCAGCCTCATCCACTTCAAGTGGCAGGCCTGCAATAAATACTTTCATCAATGTTTTAAAATTTAAGCAAAGATACACAAAAAAGCCCGCACTTTGGCACCCGAATCCCGAATTAGGCGCCATGTAAATGCATTTTTACTTAACAGTTACTATTGAATTTACCGGGAGAGTTTTTTAAAGTCTTCCCTACCGGAGGAGATTTAGAGGGGGTATTTTATTTCAGCTTCAAGCTAAAAGTGCCCTTAACCTTTACAGCAGGTGTGGTGGCTTTTTCATCCTTAGCCAAAAAGGTATAGAAAGTACCTGTGGCAAGCACCGAGTCTTGTTTATAGGTGGTAAGATTTACCTTACCAAAATCCTGTGCTATAGCATGGTCCGTAAGCGCGTATTGAACGCCCAGCTTATTATCTGGCTTTAAAATCAGTTGACTACCTGCTACCGGCGTATTGATATTGCTCAGCGCATATCCTGCCGAGCTGATGCCAAAACTCATGTTATGGGCTTTGTTTATAGCGGTTATACCAAAATACTGTTTATCACCATTATGTACATTCACAAAAGCTATCGAGTCCTTGGTCGCATCAAAACTATAGGTAGTATCGGGCAAGTTGATGGTAAGCGTTCCCATTACTGCAAGGTAATTATCAGGGGCGGTAAACACACTGTCGGCTTTACTTGCATTATCTTTAATATCCTGGTCCTTCTGGCACGACATGATCATACCCGAGATTAACAGAACAATAACGATGAAACATTTAGTAAACCTGGTGTTATCCATAATTATGGCATTGGTATATACACAGAATTACGTAAAGCTAACTAAAATAGTTGCCCGTTGAAAGTTTGTCACAATATTTTTAACACTTTTTAACGATAACGTGTAAAATCGACACAAAAATCACAAAAACCCATTTTTCGGCTCACTTTGCCTTTAACCGCGTATCAAAACTAAACTTATTAATACCGCTGATTTTTATTTGCTCAAAATCCGGGTGGACCGGGTTAAACAGGTAATTATATTCAAGGTCGATAATGGCCGATGGCACTTTCAATATGGCCGTTTCCTGTTCTTTTAGCCAACTGTTCCCTAACTTTTGGGTGATGGGATAATTAATGACTTTGGTCCACTCGGCATTAATTTTTACAAGTTCTTTTATGCCGATCTCTTTTATCGCCAGCTTATCCGGAACATCAAAAATAGTAACCGAAAAATCGCCCGAGTACAACGATGTCCCCGGCGTATGCGCCAGTTTCTCCAGGCACGATAAAGCCAGCGATCCACCCGTATAAATAACATAAGTGCCCAACAGATTCCACCGCCCATCCACACCCGACCCCTTCATGTCGCGCGCGTATTTGGTTTGTCCTATCCGATAGGTGTTCATATTACTTATTGAAGGAGTGATTTATTGAATTATTGATTGAAATACCTGGTGTTAAATAAGTGAGCCAAATAATAGATTATAAAACTTCCTACAATTCAATAAATCAATAATTCTATAATTCAATAATTGAAATTACGCCGTAACTCCGTAATCAATGCGGATAAGCTCATTCATTATTATGCTTATACCGGTAATGGTATCAAGCAGGTCAAATGGCTTGGCATCAATACCAATATTATAGCTTTTAAGCCAGCCTTTAAATTCACTAAGCGAGCCAAAGGTATCCATCCCTTTATTAAACAGTTCAAACAGTTGGATAATGTGTTCACTTATGCCAGGGTTCAGGCCTTTGGTGCTTTGTATATGCTTGCGCAGTGTGGGTTCGGTAATATCAAGCCATTTGGCCACATCAATTTGCGTGGCGCCTGTAACATGAATAAGATCTGTAAGGGCATCAGCTTTTAAGCCATTTTTTATAGCGCCAAGCTTTGCCAGTGGCGATTCAAACAGGGTTTCGTAGGGTACTATATAGTCACTTACCATAAATTCCTTGTTGGGTTCATCGCTTGTTATATATGGTTTCCTTTCTTTCATATCCAAAGGTAATATTTTTCTATTTGAAACAAAAATATTTTCTAATATATTTAT
>CAIWRU010000027.1 GCA_903915155.1 uncultured Mucilaginibacter sp. | reverse complement strand
TCAATAAACTGTGGCACCTCAAACGCAGTATTGATCCCCCCAATAAATCCCAAAATCTCATCCCGCCCCAACATCGTTTCCGCCGAAGTAACAAAATAATGCGGCGCTTCCTCAAAAGTAGCTAAAAGCGCTTTTTTGAATTTGGCGATGTTCTGATCGGTTTTTATGCTCGATTGCTTGTCGGCCTTGGTAAATACCAGCACGAACGACAGGCCTTTTTCGCCCAGCCAGTTACAAAATTCCAGGTCTATCTTTTGCGGCTCAAGCCGACTGTCGATCAGCACCATCACAACCTGTAGGCTTTCGCGCTTATCCAAATAGGTATGGATGAACTTATCCCAATCGGCTTTTTTACTTTTCGATGCCCTGGCATAGCCATAGCCCGGCAAATCGACGATATACCAGCTGCCATTCACCAAAAAATGGTTGATCAGCTGCGTTTTACCCGGTGTTTGCGATGTTTTTGCCAGCCCCTTTTTTTGCGCAAGCATATTAATAAGGCTCGATTTCCCCACGTTACTCCGCCCGATAAAAGCGTATTCAGGCTTAACCGGCGGCGGAAGCTTCGAAATTTGGGTGTTGCTGCAAATAAACTCGGCAGATTTTACAATCATTGTACAAAGGTAAAATTTGTTTTGCGTAAATTTGATGTTTAAACATATATTATTATCAGGATATAATAAATTACATATTGCTGATGGATAGTATTGAAATAATTGCCGTCCCTTTTAAGGGACGGATAAAATATAACAGACATTTGGCTTTAGCCAAACTAATAAACATATCATCATGGATAATTATAAAATACCAGCCCAAACCCGCATAGGCCACGTACATTTAAAAGTAAGCGACCTGCAAAAATCATTGGATTTTTACAGCGGCTTGCTTGGATTCGACATCGTAACCACCTACGGCGATCAGGCAGCATTCATATCTGCCGGCGGCTATCATCACCATATCGGCTTAAACACCTGGCAAAGCAAAGGCGCGCCACCCGCTCCCGAATACGCTCCAGGCCTGTTCCACACGGCTATATTATACCCTGAACGCAAAGACCTGGCGGTTATCGTGCAGCGATTGATCGATAACAAATATCCACTAACCGGCGCATCCGATCACGGCGTATCCGAAGCCATTTATTTGGACGACCCCGACGGCAACGGCGTTGAACTATACTGGGATCGCCCCAAAGATCAATGGCCTCTTGATGCCGAAGGTAATTTAACCATGTACACCCGCGCGTTGGATGTAAAAGGATTATTGAGTTTGGAGGTCAGTTCATAGTTGATAGATCATAGTTCATGGTAAACGTTGATTGTCACTTATACGTTGTAGCTACTATGAACCATCAACTATGAACCATGAACAAATTGCCTATCTTTGCCCCACAATATGAACGAAACCATAACGCCCTATAACCAGCAGGAAGCCAAAAAAACACAGGTGGCCGATATGTTCAACAACATCTCCAAAACCTACGATTTTCTGAATCATTTTTTGTCATTGGGCATCGATATTATCTGGCGTAAAAAAGCCATTAATGAATTAAAAGCTGATAACCCGCAACTGATACTGGATGTAGCCACCGGAACAGGCGATTTCGCCTTCGAAGCTTTATCCATCCTCAATCCCAAGAAAATTGTAGGGGTTGATATTTCACAGGGCATGTTGGATATCGCGCAGCAAAAAATAACCAAACGCAGGTTAGGGGATAAGTTCGAAATAAAATTAGGCGATTCGGAAAAACTGCCTTTTGAAGCCAATGAGTTCGATGCGGTAACCGTTGCCTATGGTGTGCGCAATTTCGAGAACCTTGAAGTTGGTCTTGCCGATATTAATCGCGTATTAAAACCCGGCGGTAAAGCGGTGGTGCTGGAGTTCTCAAAACCTAAAGCATTCCCTATAAAGCAACTTTATAACGTCTATTTTACGTATATAACCCCCGGTATAGGCAAACTTTTTTCAAAGGATGCCCGTGCCTATAGTTACCTGCCCGAATCGGTTGCCGCTTTTCCCGATGGCGAAAAGTTTGTGACCTTAATGCAGAAGGCGGGTTTTAAAAATACCAAATGCCGGCCTTTAGCGTTTGGTATCTGTTCCATTTATACAGGCGTTAAATGATTAAACGGTACTTAACCCTCATCATGCTCATGTTTTGCTGCAATTTTGTATTTGCACAGCATGCGCCTGCGTGGGGTGGTGGTGCCGATCAAAAGGACCTGAGCTTTGGCTTCACCTTTTCGTACGTTGCTAATTATTACAAGATATTAAAGAAACCCGATTGGCGAACCCCTTTCCTCGACCCAACAAATGGCAATGTGCCGGTTACCAGCGAACTAAATAACATCAGTTCGGCAAATACGCCCGGCTTTGGCGTGGGATTTATCACCCGTTACCGGCTAACCGAACACTTGGAAGCGCGCCTTACACCGTTATTGATATTTGGAAGCCGAAGCCTTACCTACACGTATTCCGATCCTAAATATAATGTAACCAAGACCGTAGCGCCTACAACAGTTGATTTTCCGTTGTTGTTGAAGCTCAAGTCAGATAGGATTGATGATTTCAGGGCATATGTTATCGGGGGATTAAAATATTCCTATGGTATAGGGGCCAACAAAAGCGATGGCGATGTGGCTTTGATCGACAGGAACGTTAAAAATATGACCAGCTATGAGTCTTACGAGTTTGGTATAGGTTGTGATATTTACTTTGAATATTTTAAACTTTCGCCCGAGCTAAAGTTCTCCAACTCATTTGGTAATGTGCTATATCCCGAGGCCCAGCCGTTCTCTGCGCCTATAAGTAAATTGTCATTACATACGGTAATGTTAAGCCTTTGCTTCGAATAGTTGTTTTAAAAAACTAATTTCGTGGCCGATAGTTACTAATATCTATGGCTAAAATTGCATTAATAACCGGCGCCACAGCTGGTATAGGAGAGGCTACCGCCGAACTGTTCGCCCGCGAAGGATACG
Organism: uncultured Mucilaginibacter sp.; assembly: GCA_903915155.1. GTDB lineage: Bacteria > Bacteroidota > Bacteroidia > Sphingobacteriales > Sphingobacteriaceae > Mucilaginibacter. The sequence continues at coordinate 44,758 of CAIWRU010000027.1, read as the reverse complement.
ACCTGGTACTTACCGGCAGGCGAAAAGATAGGCTGGACCATGTGGCCCATCGTTTGAACAAAAAATATAATGTAGATATAGCTACGTCATCATTTGATGTACGCGACCGCCAGGAAGTAGTGGACACGCTTAACGGTCTGCCCGAAAGGTGGAAGAAAGTAAATGTGCTGGTAAATAATGCAGGGCTTAGCCAGGGCCTCGACCCCATTGATAAAGGCGACTACGACGACTGGGACCGCATGATAGACACCAACGTAAAAGGCCTGCTGTACGTAAGTAAAATAGTAGCCAACTGGATGATAGACCACGGTCACGGCCATATTATTAACCTAGGCTCGATAGCCGGGAAGGAAGTTTACGCCAATGGCAACGTATATTGTGCCTCAAAGCACGCGGTAGATGCCCTTAGCAAAGCCATGCGTATTGATTTGCTGCCACACGGCATAAAGGTAACTGCGGTTCATCCCGGTGCTGTGGAAACGGAATTTTCTATAGTACGCTTTAAGGGCGATGAAAAGCGGGCGAAAAAAGTGTACGAAGGATTTGATGCGCTATCGGCGGAGGATATAGCCGAAACCATCTGGTTCGCCGTATCGCGCCCCGCCCACGTAAACATAAACGAACTGATAGTAATGCCCACCGCACAAGCAAACGCGGGCACGATATTTAGAAAGTAAATTCAATTTGATAATTTGAAGATTTGAAAATGAAAAAACATAATCAATAATTCAATAAATCAGTAATTAAATAATTAATATAAATCCGAAATCGAACATCCGAAATCCGAAATAAACAAACCATGTCTCTCACCACACAAATAGACCAGGATATAAAGCAAGCCATGCTGGCCAAGCAAGCCGACAGGCTACGCGGCCTGCGCGCCATAAAATCGGCATTGCTGATTGCCCGTACTGAAAAAGGCGCTACAGAAGAAGTTACGCCCGAAGCCGAAACCAAAGTTTTGCAAAAACTCGTAAAACAACGTAAAGAATCGGCTGAAATATACAAAACCCAGAACCGCGACGACCTATACCAGGTTGAAATGGAAGAACTGGAAGTGATAGAGGCTTATTTGCCAAAGCAAATGAGCCATGCCGAAATAGAAGCTTATTTAAAGAACCTGGTAGCGCGCGTAGGCGCAACATCAGTAAAAGATATGGGCAAAGTTATGGGTGCCGCCAATAAGGAACTGGCAGGCAAAGCCGATGGCCGCACCATATCTGAGGTTGTGAAGCAGTTGTTAGGATAAGCCAGCCCCACCCAAACCCTCCCCGGAAGGGAGGGCTTAAAAAACTTTTGAAAAAAGTCTCCCCTACCGGGGGAGATTTAGAGGGGGCTGGCTAATTAATTTACAATTAAACTTGCAACTCAACCGCAATAAACTATTTTTATACCAGAATAATTGGGCTTGTATTGGATTTACCTTCTGCGATGCTTATATTATTAAAACATATACATTTATATGAGTTTCGTACTTAAAGAGCAAAACGGGTTTGGTTTTATTGATGAGGGTGAAGGTGAAGTATTATTATTGCTGCATGGCCTTATGGGCGCATTAAGCAATTGGGAAGATGTGGTAAACGAATTTAAATCGAAATACCGCGTTATAATACCTATGCTGCCAATTTATGACCTGCCTTTGCTAACTACAGGTGTAAAAACTGTGGCCAAGTACGTTCATAAATTTGTAAAGTATAAAAAGCTCGATAACCTTACCATAATTGGTAATTCGCTGGGTGGGCACGTGGCGCTTATATATGTTTTGTCGCATCCGGCGTTAGTAAAACGTATGGTGTTAACAGGTAGCTCGGGTTTGTATGAGAATGCTTTTGGCGGAACTTTTCCGCGCCGCGAGAGTTATGATTTTATAAAGGAGAAGGTTGAATTTACATTTTATGACCCTGCAACCGCTACAAAAGAACTGGTTGACGATGTTTATAAAACCGTGAACGACCGCCATCGCGTAATTAGGATATTGGCCATGGCGCGTTCGGCCATACGCCATAATATGCAGAAGGACCTGCATAAGATCCGTATCCCCGTTGGGTTGATATGGGGAAAGAACGACAAAGTTACACCGCCTGAGGTTGCCAAGGAGTTCCATGAGTATTTACCGAAGTCGGAATTAGTGTGGATTGATAAATGCGGGCACGCGCCTATGATGGAGCAGCCCGAAGAATTTAATATAGCTTTAAAAGGATTTTTAGATAAAACAGCCGTATAATATGCTTGCAATTGAGTTAATAAGCGATGCGATACCACCCATACACACCTCTGACAGTGTTCAGAAGGTGATGGACCGTATGGTGGAGTTCCGCGTGCGCCATTTGCCAATTTTAAACGAAGAGCAGTTCCTGGGGCTGGTGGGTGAAAACGACCTGATTGCAGTAAGTGATTACCAAACATCAATAGGAGCGTTGGCCTTATCGCTGGTTAACCCGTATGTGCTCGAAGATCAGCATATATATGATGTTATACGCCTGTTTTATGAGCAGCAGTTAACCGTTGTTCCGGTGCTTGATGTAAAAAAGAATTATTTGGGCGTAATTTCCATAAACGCCATGAACGAGTGTTTTGCACGTATAACCTCAGTGGCGCAGCCCGGCGGTATTATCGTACTCGAGATCAACAACAAAAATAACTCGCTGGCACACATGGCACAGATAGTGGAGTCAGATAACGCACAGATATTAAGCTCGTACGTTATGGCTCACCCCGATTCTACCCGTATGGAAGTCACCCTTAAAGTGAACAAGCAGGATATATCGGCCATTATAGCAACCTTTTTGCGTTATGAGTACGACGTAAAAGCAACCTTTAACCATACCGGAGACAACGACAACTCAAGGGATCGTTACGATTCACTGATGAATTACTTGAACTTATAGTTCATTGGTTCACTGGTTCATTAGTTCATTTGTAAATAGTTTGATAGAAACTCAACACGAAGGAGTTAATAAATTGATATTTAAAATATGCAAATACCAATGAACTAATGAACCAGTGAACCAATGAACCAATAAATGAAAATAGCAATATACGGCCGGCAGTTTAATCCCGATGCTTTGCCATACGTGCAAGAGGTATTTGATAACCTTGCGCAGCACAGCGTCGAAATTTATGTGCATAGCCAGCTTAACGAAGCTATAGGTGGCAGAGTAAAAACCATCCCTTACAAAATATTAAACCCCGGCGACAGGATAGAAGGCGTTATCGACCTGTTCATCACCCTTGGCGGCGATGGTACTTTGCTTGATATGGTGAGCGTTATTTGCAACACAGGTATCCCGGTTATCGGTATTAACTTCGGCAGGTTAGGTTTTCTGGCCACTATAAATAAAAGCGATATCGCCGCAGCCATATTTGCTGTAGTGAACAACAACTTTACTTTAGATAGCCGCGAACTGCTCAGTATCGGTTCAGAACAGGAGATATTCGGCGACGGTAACTTTGCGCTGAATGATATTACCATACACAAGCGCGATGACGCAGCTATGATCATTACCCGCGTATTTTTAAACGGCGAGTTTTTGAATGCCTATTGGGGCGATGGTATTATTATATCTACACCAACAGGGTCTACCGCTTATTCGTTAAGCTGTGGCGGGCCTATCATCTTTCCTGAATCAAACAGTATAGTGCTTACGCCGGTTTCGCCACATAACTTAAATGTGCGGCCCATTATATTGCCCGATAGCTCAGTGCTTACCTTTGAGGTGGAGAGCCGCAGCAATAATTACCTGGTAACCTGCGATTCAAGAACAGCTACCATTGATAAACCTATGCGTTTCAGCGTACAAAAGGCCGGATTTAAGTTAAATCTTATCCGTTTAAATAATGAAAGCTACTTATCAACGTTAAGGAACAAGTTATTGTGGGGACTTGACGCCCGCAATTATTAAATTTGCTTAATGCCGAAATTTCTACTCATCATACTTCTGCTGTTTATCTCGTTCAATTTACAGGCGCAAACCTGGGAAATTGGCGGCGGCATTGGTGGCTCCGGCTATATGGGCGATCTTAACCCTAATAATCCGCTCAAATTAAGTGGTATAGCGGCCGGAGGGTTCGTGAAGCGCAACTTTGACAGATACCTTGCTTTAAGGTTGAATTATACCTACGGTGATATACAAGGCAATGATGCCAACTCATCAAACCAACAATTCCGCGACCGAAATCTTAGCTTTTATACCGGCCTTAGCGAGATAGCATTGATAGGCGAGTTTAATTTTATGGAGTACCTGCCCAATGTAAGCAATAACCGTTATACGCCGTTTATTTACCTGGGCATTGGTACAGTGCATTACAACCCGCAGGCCGATTACCAGGGCGAGCGCTATAACCTGCGGCCTTTAACTACAGAAGGTGAGGCTAAGCAATACGCAAAAAGCGCAATGTCCATACCTTATGGTGTAGGTATTAAATACAATATATCGGGCAAATGGAATATTATTGCCGACCTGGGCTACCGCCAGCCCAATACCGATTATTTAGATGATGTGAGCGGTGCGTACCCAAATCCTGCCAAACTGCCAAGTGACCTGGCGCGCGCACTCTCCAATCGCTCAGCTGCCAATTCAAATACCCTCATCGGCAGCCAACGCGGCGACGGTCGCGGACGCGATACCTATCTCTTCCTTCAATTTACGCTATCATACACCTTCGTTACGCAGAATTGCTATTTTGAAAAATAAGCAGTTGTAGAGACGCAATAGGTTGCGCCTCTACGGATAATGTCATTAAATTGAAAGAAAAGGGATTTAACTATGCTCCGTAGGAGCAAAATGTTGTTAGCAAATTAATTTAAATCCATCTGGCGTGCCGTAGGTACGCAACATTGCCGGGTTACGTACCTACGGCACGGTATTTATTCCGCTTTATTTTCTACCAACATATAACCCCTACGGGGTTTGCCTTTTTAACTTAAAAACATTGCCCACCGGGTCATTCTCTACCAAAAAATACTATTACAACATTGTTGCAATAAAGCATAATGGTATACGTTAATGATCTAAGCAGTCAACCTAAAACTGCTTGTCCAATTCTTTAACCTTAATCTTTATTGTCATGGCTGAATTAGTAGCTTCTCCCGGAAAATCAGGCGGCAGAAACCTGAACAGGCTCCCGGTCCGCGTCGCTTACCGCCTTAGTCGATCTTGCCTTTTTGCTCATCACGTTCTTCATGCTCACAACAACGCTCCAAAAAGTGCGATCACTGCCATTGGTAATGCCTGCGCCCGGTCCAGACGGTTTTGTAGCGGCTTCCACTACAATGACTATCTGCCTCGGTAAAAATAACCAGGCCGTGTATTTTGTTGGCATGCCGCAAAAACCACTAACATCGCCTAAAATGGTTGCTTACGGCGATGGTATGCAGCAGGCCATTATACAAACAGCCAAACAAATAACCGCAACCACGGGCAAAAATATGTTTGTGATCATCAGCCCGTCCGATCATTCTAAATATAAAAACCTGGTAAGCACGCTTGATGAAATGAACATCACAGGTGTAGCATCATACGCCATAGCCCCCATATCGCAGGAAGGTATAACCCTGCTAAAGCAAAAGGAAGCTTATTAAGGCTTGAAAAGTTGATTAGGTGAATAGTTAATTATGGTATTTAGTTAACTATTCACTTAATCAATATTTTATAAATTAAGTATGCAATTTTCCATTCACTCAACCACTAATTCACTCAATCGCTCAATATTCCCTCTCCAACAAAATCTTTTCCCCGTCATACTAAAAAAAACGCAATTAAGTTTTACCTTTGTACCCTGAAAAAAAAGGCGCTAATAGCAAAAAAGCGAGTCAATAGGGGTATTTTAACAAATATTAACTAACGGCTTTTTGTTATTAGTTATATTTTTGGTCAAATTTTATTAAAAGCGTCTTTGTAACCAGATTACGGCTTTTATTAATCGGCATAAAATGGGATATAAGGATCAGATTGATTTGTTAAAACTGCCACGGCACGTAGCTATCATTATGGATGGCAATGGCCGCTGGGCTAAAGGTAAAGGCAAATTAAGGGTTTTTGGTCATCATAACGGGGTACTCTCCGTGCGCGATGTGGTTGAAGGGAGCTGCGAGATAGGGTTGGAGTATCTTACATTGTACACTTTCTCATCCGAAAACTGGAACCGCCCCAAGCTGGAGGTAATGGCTATAATGGAGCTTTTGGTAAGCACCATTCCTAAAGAGATAGAAACCTTTATGAAAAACAACGTGCGCCTTAATGCCATTGGCGAATTAAGTATGCTGCCCCCAAAATGCCACAAGGAATTAATTAATGTCATTAACAAAACATCAGTAAATAACGGCCTTACGCTTACGCTGGCATTAAGCTACAGTTCGCGGCGCGAAATTGTGCAGGCAGCCAAAGCAATTGCACTTAAAGTGCAGGAAGGTCGTTTAGCAATAGATGATATTGATGAAGAGATTTTTGAAAGCAACTTATATACGGGTAACATGCCCGACCCTGAGTTGCTGATACGGACCAGCGGCGAATTCCGCATAAGTAATTATTTGCTTTGGCAAATAGCTTATGCCGAATTGTATTTTACAAACAAGTTATGGCCCGATTTCCGCAGGGAAGATTTTTTCGAAGCTATAGCCGATTATCAAAAACGTGAACGCCGTTTTGGCCTGATCAGTGAACAGGTTAATTAAATTTTTGCTTTTAACACTTTTTAACAACTGTATAAATTATTTTTAGCCACTTAAATATTCGAATGAATAAATTTCTTTTTACTATTCTTTTCTCTATAGTTAGTACTGCTGTAATGGCACAGGTTTCCCAGCCCAGGCAGTCGTACCTGAGATCTTCGCTCCCGGCTGATAGTTTGAGTTATCTTAATCCTAAAGATTATATTATTGGTGGTATAACAGTTGCCGGTACAAAATATCTTGATAAAGACGTACTGATAACCATTTCGAAATTAACAAAAGGCGACCGTATCAACCTTCCGGGCGATGCCAATGCCAGCGTTATAAAAAACTTGTATGGCCAGGGCTTGTTTGACGATGTGCAGCTAAACATTACCCGCATAAACCTTGATACCATTTACCTGGAAATAGCGGTTCATGAATTGCCCCGCTTATCAAAAATGCACATAACAGGTATCCGCAAAGGCGAGATTGATGACGTGCAAAAACTGCTGAGCGATAAAACAGGTAAGATTGTAAACCAAAACTTATTAAGCACAACTTCGGCTATTATAAAAAAGCATTTCAACGAAAAGGGCTTCTTAAACACTACGGTAGATATTAAACAACGTAAAGATCCGGGAGATGCAAACAGCATAATACTGGATGTTGCTGTTGATAAAAAAACCAAGGTGATGGTGAACAGCGTAACCTTTGAGGGCAACTCTGTTTTCTCACAAAAGAAATTGAGGAAGTTTTTAAAGAAAACGCGCGAAAGAAGGTGGTATAATGTGTTCGGCTCTAAAAAATTCAAGAACGATAAATATACCGAGGATAAAAACGACTTGATATCAAAAATGCAGGATAAAGGTTACCGCGATGCCGAAATTATAAGCGATACCGTTACCAAGCACGATTTTGAAACTGTTGACGTACACATCAAATTGCATGAAGGGCCCAAGTATTACTTCGGTAATATCAAATGGTCGGGTAACGCAAAATATTCAACCGACCTGCTGAATAAAGTGCTCCGCATTAAAAAAGGCGATGTGTTTAGTGAAGATGAGTTAACCAAAAGGTTAAGCGGCCCAACACCAAACAGCGACGACGTTTCATCGCTTTATTTGAACGATGGTTACCTTACCTATAGTACCGACGCAGTACAAACCAATATCCACAATGATACTGTCGACCTTGACCTTAGGGTATATGAAGGCCCGCAATACACCATAAACCGTGTTATTTTAAAAGGTAACGACGTAACCAACGATAAAGTGGTTATGCGCGAGATACGTACTAAGCCAGGTCAAAAATTCAATAAGGACCTGCTGATACGCAGTACCCGCGAAATTTCGCAGTTGGGTAACTTTGACGAGCAAAAAACTGAACCAAGGCCAACCAACATTAACCCACAGGATGGTACCGTTGACATTGTATTTAACGTGGTTGAAAAACCATCAGACCAGATAGAGCTTTCCGGTGGTTTTGGCGGTGGCCAGATAGTGGGTACCCTGGGGCTTACCTTTAATAACTTTTCTATCCGCAACATATTTAACTTAAAAGCTTACAAACCTTTGCCAAAAGGCGATGGTGAAAAACTAAGCTTAAGGGGCCAATCAAGCGGCAGGACCTATCAGAATTATTCGTTCACCTTCTCCGAGCCGTGGCTGGGGGGTAAAAAACCTATATATTTCGCGGTATCGGCTTACACGCAGTTAAGTTCAACGGGCCAGTACTATGCTACAACCAACCCGCTGTATAATAAATTGCGCATAAACGGTGTGGGTATTACATTGGGTAAACGTTTAAACTGGCCCGATAACTACTTCCAGTTAAACTACTCATTGAACCTCGACCATTACAACCTGGATAATTATACCGGTTACCTGTTCTCAAATGGTACGTCGTACAACATCAAATTCACCCAGGAACTTAGCCGCAACTCGCTTGACGCGCCTATATTCCCTACATCGGGTTCAAATATTAAGTTTACCGCGCAGGGTACGCCGCCATATTCATTATTCAACAATATTAACTACGCCATTGCCACACCTCAGCAGCGCTACCATTTTGTTGAGTATTATAAAATGAAGTTCGACGCGCAATGGTTCCAGACGCTGGTAGGTAAATTTGTATTGATGTCGCAAGTTAGGTTCGGCTTCTTAGGCGAATACAACCAGGAGGTGGGCCCTTCACCATTCGAAAGGTTTAAATTAGGCGGCGATGGTATGCAGAGCTACCAGTTTTTACAGGGTAGCGATATCATAGGCTTACGTGGTTATCAAAACTTCTCTATCATACCAATCGGTACCACCTACTCAACAGCTAACGGGGGCACCCAGGAAGATAATAACACAGGTAGCCCTATATACACCAAATACACGCTTGAGATACGCCACCCTGTTATTGCAAGCCAGTCGGCAACTATATTCCTGCTGGCATTTGCCGAAGGTGGTAACGTATGGGACCACTTCAGCGATTACAATCCGTTTAACGTAAGGCGTTCGGTAGGTATTGGAGCTCGTGTATTTTTACCTATATTTGGTTTACTGGGGCTTGATTACGGCTACGGGTTTGACCAGATACCGGGTATACCTGATGCCAACAAAGGACAATTTAGTTTTTCAATTTCTCAGAGTTTAAATGGCGGATTTAATTAAATTTGCATAAGTATGATGAGAAAAGTAATTTTTATACTGTTTTTTACGTTTACTGCATTTACAGGTGCATTTGCGCAGCGCTTTGCCTTTGTTGATTCGGATTACATTTTAAAACATATACCCGATTACCTTTCGGTGCAAAAACAATTGAACGCGCTGCAGGATGATTGGCAAAAACAGGTTGACGCCAAATTTGCCGAAGTTGACCGTTTGTACAAAGCATACCAGGCCGATGAAGTGTTAATGACGCCTGATATGAAAAAACACCGCGAGGACGAAATTGCGCAGAAAGAAAAAGAGGCTAAGGATTTTCAGCGGCTTAAATTCGGGCCCGATGGAGAGCTTACACAACGCAGCAATGCACTTATAAAACCTATACAGGCCCGTATAGCAAAAGCAATACAGGCAGTTGCCGAAAGCGATAACCTCGACATGATTTTTGATAAGAATAGTGAGGTTATAATGTTATACGCTAACCCGCGTTATGACAAAAGCGCTGATGTTATTACCAAGCTGGGCCTTAAACCCTAAGTATTTTGTAAATAAATTATTTATACATATAATCGCACTAATTAATTAAACACAGAACAAGTACAATGAAACCATCATGAGCTACCACTTAAAATCAAACAAATACACCTCATTATAGCTTCATTACCATTTAAAAACAAATTACACAAATGAAAAAATTATTTAAAGTTGCTTTAGTTGCAGTTGTTGCAGTAGGCTTATTATTCGCAGGCAACTTAGCCAAGGCACAAAGTAAAATTGGTTATATAAATACTAATCAGTTGATGGACCAGCTGCCCGAAATGAAAACACTAAGGACTCAAATGGAAGCATATCAAAAAACATTTTCTGATCAGTTGGCTACCATGAGCAATGAATACCAAACAAAAGGTAAAGACTATCAGTCAAAAAGCGCTACCATGACCGATGCTGCACGTATAGCTGCTGAATCTGAATTACAGGATATGCAAACCCGTATTACCAGCTTTCGCGACAATGCTCAAAAACAAATTGAAGCAAAAAGTAACGAACTGTTAAAACCGCTAACCGATAAAGTGCGCGCCGCAATTACCGCAGTAGCCGCCGCAAAAGGTTATGCATATGTATTGGATTCATCACAGATAGAACTTATTGTATCGCCTGCCGGTGATGACCTGATGGCATCTGTAAAAACAAAATTAGGGTTACAATAATCTCATATTAAAAACATTTTACCAAAAGCGTCCCGTATTTACGGAACGCTTTTTTTATTTTTGTTAAGTGCTAAACAATAAACCAATCGGGATTTTTGATTCAGGCTACGGTGGGCTCACCGTTTTCCGGTCGATCTTTCAGCAGCTTCCGCAATATGATTACCTGTATATGGGCGATACAGCTCGTGCGCCCTATGGTAACCGCTCGTTCAGTGCCATACACCAATATACGTGGGAGTGCGTACAAAAAATGTTTGCCATGGGTTGCCCGCTGGTGATATTGGCCTGCAATACCGCATCGGCCAAGGCCCTGCGTACCATACAGCAACAGGATCTAAAAACGCAAGACCCTGCAAAGCGTGTATTAGGCGTTATACGCCCCACTGCCGAAGTGATAGGCGATTATACCCTCACCACCGAGATAGGCGTTCTGGGCACTAAAGGCACCGTTCAATCGGGATCGTATCTCATCGAGATAGATCACTTTTTTCCTGAGCTTAAAGTTTACCAGCAAGCCTGCCCTTTATGGGTGCCGCTTATTGAGAATGGCGAACATGATAAACCCGGTGCCGATTATTTTGTAAAAGAGTATCTCGACCTGATTATGGCACAGTCGCCAAATATTGATACACTGTTGCTGGCCTGTACGCATTACCCGTTGATGCAGGATAAAATAAACGCGTACCTGCCATCAAGCATAAAAACCGTTTCGCAAGGCGAAATTGTTGCCAAAAGCTTGGTCGACTACCTGCAACGCCACCCCGAAATGGAGCAAAGCATTAGCAAGAACGGCACGCAACAATTCTTTACTACTACCGATGATACCGCCGATTTTGACAGCCACGCTTCTATATTTTTCGGCGCGCCGGTGGAGTCACAGTCTGTGTTGATGAAGGGGTAGGGAAGAGTTGCCTGGGGGACGTAGAGAATAGCAGCATGACCCACCGATTTAGCGGTCTCCACTTTTATCAAAATAATTCCCGTAATTTGGATTATCCTGCCCCAATATATTACCTGCTTCCCATTTGGACATAAAAAAGTCTCCCCTTCCGGGGGAGATTTAGAGGGGGCTAATCAATTTTTATTAAGTTTGCAGCAAAAGCACACATAAATTGAATATCTACTTAACATATTTTGCTATTGGTATCGGGCTGTTCGCTTTTTCGGCCCTGTTTGCTTTGTTTGGGGTTTATGCCGAACGCAAAGTAGCCGCATTTATACAGGACAGGCTTGGCCCAACCGAAACTGGCAAATTTGGCCTCCTGCAAACCCTGGCAGACGGCTTAAAGCTGATCCAAAAGGAGCTCATCATCCCCGCCGCAGCCGATAAAATACTGTTTATGATGGCGCCTGCTATAATTTTTATAGCCGTTTACATGGGCTTTGCCGCCATGCCCTGGGCCCCCGGCGTTGTGCCAACCAGTTTAAACCTGGGGTTGTATTACATCTTTGCTATAGTGGCTATCGAAACCCTCGGCATACTGATGGCCGGTTGGGGATCGAACAATAAATATTCCATATTGGGCGCTATGCGTTCGGTAGCGCAGATCATTTCGTACGAGATACCTGCGGGGTTCGCGTTGGTATCGGTGGTGATGATAGCGCAGTCGCTAAACATGCAAACCATAGCCATGCAACAGGGGGTGCTATCCACTGAAGGGGTAAAGTTTTTAGGTTTTTGGAATGTATCAAAAATTGGCGGCATATTCGCTTGGAACATTTTCCGCGCGCCGCATTTGATCATAGCATTCGTTATTTATTTTATAGCATCGCTGGCCGAAAGTAACCGCGCGCCGTTTGATATTCCCGAGGCCGAATCGGAGCTTGTAGCGGGTTTCCATACCGAATATACCGGCTGGCGTTTCGCCTTTGTATTTTTCGCCGAATATTCGATGATGTTTTTAGTGTCGATGATAAGCGTGGTGCTGTTTTTAGGCGCCTGGAATACGCCGCTGCCCAACATAGGTTCGGTACACTTAGCCACCTGGACAACCGGCATAGCCTGGGGGATTATATGGGTGTTGCTAAAAAGCCTGCTATTAGTAGGCGCGCAAATGTGGATACGCTGGACATTGCCCCGCCTGCGCGTTGATCAACTGATGAACCTGTGCTGGAAAGTACTAACCCCGCTGGCATTTTTGTGTATGCTGATATCGGGTATTTGGAGAGTGTTTTTAATGTAATATAAAGGCTCATTAGTTCATTGGTTCATTAGTAATTTAAACTCTAAAGGCACCAATGAACTAATGAACCAATGAACTAATGAGCGATAACAAAGTAATCAACGGATTCACCACGGCATGGAAAGGCTTAACCCTTACCCTAAGCCACCTCTTTGCCTCAAGCGCGAAGCGCAAGGTAATATCCGCCAGTGATAATAATTACTTTAAACAGCTCGAGGGTACCAACACCATACAATACCCGCATCAGTCGCTCCCGGTACCCGAGGTTGGCCGTTACCAGCTGGATGTAGAGATTGATGATTGCATAGTGTGCGACCTTTGCGCCAAAATATGCCCGGTAGATTGTATCACCATTGAATCGATCAAAGCAACTGAACTAATCGGTAACACATCCGATGGATCGCCTAAAAGGCTGTATGCCGCCAAGTTCGATATCGACATGGCGAAATGTATGTATTGCGGACTGTGCACCATTGTTTGCCCAACCGAATGTATTGTAATGACCAACCAGTACGATAAAACGGTATTCGAACTAAAAGATTTAAACTACGAATTCTCGGACATGACACCCGAAGATACCGCTGAAAAACGTGCCCTGCTTGAAAAACAGCAAGCCGAAAAACAGGCAGCGAAACTGGCTGCCATACAAAAAAAGGAGGCTGGCGAATGAATTTAGTGCAAGTCCTTTTTTATATAATGAGTTTTATAGCGGTCGTCTCTGCAGTGATTGTGGCATCCACTAAAAACCTGGTGCGCTCGGTATTTATGTTCTTCATCACGCTGTTTGCACTGGCGGGGCTTTATGTACTCGCTCTTGCCGATTTTGTTGCCATTACCCAAATTGTAATATACGTAGGCGGCATTTTAGTGCTTATATTATTCGCCTTCATGCTGTCGGGCCGCGAAACATTGAATGTGTTGCATCAACAAAAAAAATCGTTCATTAGTGCTAATAGGGTAGCAGCATTATTACTTGCCGGCCTGTTTTTTATAGTATTGGTAAATATGATTTTAAAGGTTGATGCCAATAACTTGTTATGGATAAAAAAGGCGCTTGCCACAAGTAGCGTAGTTTTACCAACATCGGATATGACGGGCAACATCGGCGTAAACCTAATGACCCAATATTTACTGCCATTCGAGGCCATATCAATTTTATTAATGATGGCGCTGATAGGTGCGGCCCATTTATCGCGAAAGGAGCAGGCCCAATGATATCAATGACCGATTTTTTAATCGTAAGCGCCGCCTTGTTCTGCATAGGGCTTTATATGGTGGTATCAAAAAACAACGCCATACAAATACTTATCGGTATTGAACTAATGCTGAACGCTGCCGTATTAAACCTGGTGGCCTTTGGTAAGTTCGACAGGTTTACAAATGGCGGGCAAATGTTCGCCTTGTTTGCCATAGTGCTGGCGGCTGCCACAACAGCCGTGGCCCTGGCCATAATTTTAAACGTATACCGGCGTTACAAAACCATCGACCCAAATAAGGTTGATAAATTGAGAGATTAACAAGGATTAAAATTGTAGAGACGCAATACTTTGCGTCTCATAGAAGATATTAAAAAATGAAAATATTAACCATCATATTTTGCCTGTTCCTGTCGGTAAAAGCCTTTGCGCAAAGCGGTGATCCGCTGTACGTAGTTGATGGTAAAGTAGTACCATCCATCAGCAATATTAAAGCGGGCGATATTATGGAAACGGCCGTATTGCCTGATTCGGCCGCTGTTGCCAAATACGGCCCAAACGCGGCAAATGGAGCAATGGTAGTTACTACAGTGGCAGGAGCAATCATCATTTACGAACAAAAATTAAGCACCTTTAATAAACGTTATAAAAATTACCTGGGAAAACATCATGGCGACGATACCAAGCTGGCCTATGTAATAAATAATACCATTTTGACGGCTAAGGGCAAAAAGACAGTAGGGCAGTTGTATGATATTGAACCGAAAGATATAGCAAAAGTAGATTACAGGACCGACAGGCACTTTAGCACCGATGCCACCATAGTGATAACAACAACCACCGACACAGAATAATAATTGAATTTGACCCACCCATACGAGGATATAACCACCGTTTACTATGCACTTGCAGCAGTATTGTTGCCCCTGTTTGCTTTTTTGGTTAATGTTTGCCTGCCGGGCAAGCGTAACAAAATAAGCGGTTGGGTGTCGACTCTTGCAATTCTTATCAGCACGGTTTTATCAGTACTGGTTTTTGCGGGGATATGGAACCGTGAGCCCCTGCACGTACAAACGCTTTGGTTCACTATTGGCGCAACGAAATTGTATGCGGGTATTTTGCTTAATAACCTTTCAGCGTTAATGTTGCTGTTGGTTAGTTTGGTTGCACTTCCGGTGCATATCTACTCTACTGCCTACATGGGGCACGATGAAAACTATAAGCGATATTTCAGCTACCTCAGCTTCTTCTGTTTTAGCATGCTGGCGCTGGTAGTGGTCGATAATATGTTCCTGTTCTACGCTTTTTGGGAATTGGTGGGCTTTTCATCATACTTGCTCATAGGTTTCTGGTTCACCAAATCAAAAGCGGTACAAGCCAACAAAAAGGCTTTCATCATGAACCGCATTGGCGATGTGGGTTTGCTTGTTGCCATCATCATCCTGTTTACCTACTATCACACAGCCGACATCGTACAGCTTTTTGGCGATAATGCCGCAGTTAAAGCAACACAAATCTCCGCGTTATGGCAGTCTATCGCCTGCGTAGGCATATTCCTGGGCGTAGCCGCTAAATCGGCACAGTTCCCGCTGCACACCTGGCTGCCTGACGCTATGGAAGGGCCTACATCTGTTTCGGCGCTTATCCATGCCGCTACTATGGTTGCCGCGGGTGTATTCCTGTTGGGCAGGGTGTACCCGATGTTTAATTCTGCAGAGTTAGACATCCTTGCTATCATCGGCTGCTTTACGGCGTTTATGGCGGCCACCATCGCCCTCACGCAAAATGATCTGAAACGCATATTGGCTTATTCCACCATATCGCAATTGGGTTTTATGATCATGGCTATGGGGATTGGCGCTTATGCTTCGTCGCTTTTTCATTTGGCTACCCATGCGTTCTTTAAGTGCCTGTTGTTTTTGATTGCGGGTATCGTCATCCACCAAATGCAGCACATTAAGGATGATAACAACCTCGATATCGACCCGCAGGATATTCAGCACATGGGTGGCTTGCGTAAGAAACTGCCGGTTACGTTTATTGCCGCCGTTATTGGTTCGCTGGCACTTATTGGTATCCCGCTAACATCAGGATATCTTTCAAAAGACGGCATACTGGTGCAGGCCTTTGAATGGTCGGATAGTAAAAGCTGGGTTTACCGCCTGGTGCCCATATTCGCATTATTGGCCGGTTTGCTAACCGCGTTTTATATAGCAAGGCTGATTGTAAAAGTATTTTTCGGCGAATTGCGCCTGCTTAAACATCATCCGCACCTGAAAATACATTTGGGCGATGGCGGCTGGCAATACCGCATTCCGCTGATATTGTTAGCTATTTGCTGCTTTTTTCCATTATTTTCTATAAATCCAGTGATCTATGAGCAATCGTGGATAGTTGGCGGCTTAAAACAAAACATCATACTGGATCGCCTTGATATATACCACACCATTATCCCGGTAGGCGCAACTATTCTGAATGTTTTTGTAATGTACTTTGCCTATAATATGTATGTAAAGCGCAAAACATTCGCGTTTCCGCAAACAGGCTTTTTATACAATCTTTCATATCACGAATGGTATATCGACAAGTTTTACAATACAGTTATCGTGAAACCCATCATGGCGCTAAGCAAAACAGCATCGTGGTTTGATAAATATGTGATCGACGGCTTTATCAACCTGTTAAAAAACACGGTTTTAATCCTGTCGAAGATCGCCGCCTTTATTGATAAATATATTATCGATGGTTTATTACATTTACTAACTGCTATTGTACAGCAAATTGGCAACTTTGCACGTAATTTTCAAAGCGGGAAGATACAGTACTATTTGTTCAGCATGCTGGTTATTGTACTGGCGCTGTTTATATATTTTTTATTTTAGACTGCGATTTAAGTCATGAGATCTGAAACAAGCATATACCAAAACACAATAAAAGTTCCCCTCTCGAGAGGGCGCGCGAAAGCCAGTGCAGTTGCAGGGGTGTGTTTATACGCTTATAACTTTCAACTTTCAACTTTCAACTTTCAACTTTCAAACCAACTTTCAACTAACAAATGCTAACCCTGCTCATATTCATACCCATACTGTTTGCATTTATAATTGTGGTGCTGCCATCAAGTGCGCGCGCAAGTTTTAAATACATTACCCTGCTGGCCACTTTGGTGCAGTTGTGTATAAGCGTATGGCTGTACCTGAATTTTAAAACAGGGGCCGGTTTTAGTGGAATAGATCATGAATCGCAATTTCAGTTCGTGCAAAAAATACCGTGGATACACCTGAACTTAGGCGGTTTAGGCACTATGCAGGCCGATTATTTTGTAGGTATCGACGGTATTTCCATTGGCTTATTGGTCATGACCTCGCTGGTAATGGTAATTGCCGCGTTATCATCGTGGGAGATAAAGAGCAACCTTAAAGGCTTCTTCGCGTTATTTTTATTGCTGGATATGGCGCTCATCGGCGTGTTTTGCTCGCTCGATTTCTTTTTGTTCTACATATTTTATGAATTGATGCTGCTGCCATTGTACTTCCTTATCGGTATGTGGGGCGGCGCAAGGCGCGAATATGCGGCCATCAAATTCTTCCTGTACACGTTGTTCGGTTCGGTGTTCATGCTGCTGGTAATGATAGGCTTGTACCTGTCGGTGAAAGACCCCGCCACAGGCAACCACACCTTCAACATGGTGCAAATGATGAACCCTGCTAATTATGAGATTGGTTCGGTATTCTCCACATTGAGCCATCAAACCATATTCGGTTTCCCGGCGCGTACGGTTGGCTTTGTGGTGTTGTTCATCGCCTTTGCTATTAAGGTGCCCGTTGTGCCGCTGCACACCTGGCTCCCCGATGCGCACGTTGAAGCGCCGACGCCCGTTTCCATTATACTAGCCGGTATCCTGCTAAAAATAGGTGGGTATGGCATTATCCGTATCTGCCTCGGCATTTTCCCAGAAGTTGCCTCATCCGGTGCGTGGTGGCTTGGTTTATTAGGCATCATATCTATTCTATATGGCGCGTTCAACGCCCTGGCACAAAAGGACTTTAAGCGCATTATAGCTTATTCATCCGTCTCTCAAATGGGCTTTGTATTGTTGGGTATTGCTTCGCAGACTGCCGAGGGCATCAGCGGGGCGGTAATGCAAATGGTGAGCCATGGATTTTTAGCAACTATGCTGTTCTTCCTGGTAGGGGTGGTGTATAACCGTGTACATAACCGCGAGATATATAACTTCCGTGGCCTTGGTACACTAATGCCAAAA
The DNA here is from genome assembly GCA_903915155.1 of uncultured Mucilaginibacter sp. GTDB lineage: Bacteria > Bacteroidota > Bacteroidia > Sphingobacteriales > Sphingobacteriaceae > Mucilaginibacter. Next base: position 26,607 of record CAIWRU010000027.1, on the reverse strand, counting down.
TATACCGTGTTTATCATGATCGCTTTTTTTGCGTCATTAGGTTTGCCGGGCTTTTCCGCCTTTATAGCCGAAGCATTTTCATTGGCGGGCGCATTTAAGTCGTCATCAGTAAACGGCCTGCTGCCGCAATGGATGGCCGTTTTCGGGGCAATAGGCATCCTATTCAGCGCTTGTTATTTTCTGTGGACCCTACAACGCATGTTTTTTGGTTCGGTATCGTTAAAAGGCGGCGAGATATGGAAAACCGCTTTGGTTGATCTCAGTACCCGCGAGATCATCGCCCTTGTGCCTTTGGCATTGGTTGTGTTGGCTATAGGCATAATGCCGTCTTTAGTGTTCAGTAAAATAAATGATTCGGTTTTGGAACTGGTAAACTTTACCAAAAACATCATTCATTAACAATGCACGAGCTTACGCCACTCATACCCCACTACATTGATGATGTTTATGACAGCATAAAATACTTTATGCCCGAAATTTACCTCAGCATACTATTTATTGTAGTGTTTATAACCGATCTGATATTTGGCAGGAACAGCAGGCAGTTGTGTAAGATTATAGCCTGCGTAGGCGTACTTTTGGTGATAGTGCAGGACCTTTACCAGGTATCGTTGTTACTAACCAACGGGCAGCCGACGGGGCATTTCTTATTTAACAATATGCTGCTGCTTACCCGTCCGTTCATTACATTTAAGTTTGTTATTGACGTACTGGCTTTTATACTGCTGTTTTATTTTGACTGGGACCACAAATTACGCGCGCACAAAAAGGGCTTGAGCGACCTGTATTCAATTGTCATCGCATCAGTCTTAGGGCTGCATTTGATGACCATGGCGGTTAACCTGCTATCCATCTATTTGTCTATCGAGATGGTGTCGCTTGCATCGTACCTGCTGGTGGCCTACCGGTCCGATAATTCAATAACTACCGAGGCCGGTTTAAAATACGTGCTTTTCGGCGCGGCTTCATCAGCAATAATGCTTTATGGCATATCGCTGCTATATGGCTTTAGCGGCTCACTCAATATGTTCGGTAGCACGGTGTCGGGTTTAGTGCAGGCAAACGGCACGGCGGTATCATTCGCAATTCTATTGGTTTTACTGGGTATAGGGTTTAAGCTATCATTTGTGCCCATGCACTTTTGGGTGCCCGATGTTTATGAAGGGGCGTCCACACCGGTTACAGCTTACCTGTCGACCCTGCCTAAAATAGCCGGGTTTGCGTTACTCATGAATTTTCTTACACCATTTATTTTTTATGCCAAATGGTCGGGATTTGATTTTAAGCTATTCCTTTCGGCTGTTGGTATTATAACCATGATAGCCGGTAATTTTGCAGCAGTACTGCAAACAAACGTAAAACGCATGCTGGCATACTCAAGCATCGGCCATACGGGGTTTGCCTTGATGGGTATAGTTACATTTACACAGCAGGGATTATCGGCCTTAACTTATTACCTGCTGGTTTATGGTATTGCCAATATAGCTGCCCTGGCGCTGGCAAGCTATTTCACCAATTTAGCCGGGGCGGAAGATGTGGAGGGCTATAAGGGCCTGGGTGTTAAATACCCGGTAGCCTCGGTGTGTTTTGTAATTATACTCATCTCGTTAACCGGCCTTCCAGTAACCGCTGGTTTTACAGGTAAGTTGTTCGTGTTTTCATCGGTTTATGCAAGCTATCAGCAGAATCATGATATATGGCTGTTGCTATTAATGGTAACGGGAGCGTTAACAACCGTTGTTTCTTTATTCTACTATATCAAAATACCGTTATATCTTTTTGTAAAGCGCACGGATATATTGTCTGACCCTGTGAAAAGCTCGTATAACATTTTGACGTTATCTATTATTTTATCGCTTGTGATACTATTATTGGGTATTTTTCCGGGCTGGCTTATTAGCTATTTTTAAACGATTCGTTTCCGGCGAGATTATCTATGATTTGAATTCAAATGTCAAACTGCTGACTGCCAGCTGTTATCGTCCCTTAACAAATTGTTAATAATTCGTGAACAATTAATACCAATTTATGACAATTGGGGTAGCGAAAATTTAACTTTAAATTTTACCTTTGCGGCTCATTCTCAATCATGAGCGATCAGATTAAACATGAATGCGGTGTGGCATTTATCCGCCTTTTAAAGCCACTCTCTTATTATCAAAAAAAGTACGGCACCGCGCTGTACGGCCTTAACAAGCTATATCTTTTGATGGAAAAACAACATAACCGGGGCCAGGATGGTGCCGGGGTTGCCACCATTAAGCTTGATATTGAGCCCGGTAAGCGATACATCAGTCGCCACCGTTCAATGGCTTCGAATGCTGTCGCCGATATTTTTGAGTACATCCAGAAGAAGTTTGCCGACATACAAAAGGAAACCCCTGAACGTATGGCCGATGCCGAATGGCTGAAAGAGCACGTGAGCTTTACCGGCGAAGTTTTGCTGGGCCACCTGCGTTACGGTACCCATGGTAAAAACAGTATTGAGAACTGCCACCCGTTTTTAAGGCAAAACAACTGGATGACCCGTAACCTGGTTATTGCCGGCAACTTTAACATGACCAATGTTGATGAACTGCTGCAACAACTGTACGACCTGGGCCAGCATCCAAAGGAAAAAGCTGATACAGTAACAGTGCTTGAGAAAATAGGGCATTTTATTGATACCGAGAACCAGGGTTTGTTCGACCAGTATAAACGTGAAGGGCATGACGATAATATGGAGATCAGCAAGCTGATAGCCAACGACATGGATGTTGCGAAGATATTGCGTAAATCGGCCAAAAACTGGGATGGTGGTTATACCATTGCAGGTATATTGGGCCACGGCGACGCATTTGTAATGCGCGACCCTGTTGGTATACGCCCTGCTTATTATTATTATAATGACGAGATAGTGGTTGCTGCGTCAGAGCGCCCTGCTTTACAAACTGCTTTCAACATCCCGATTGAGGACATAAAAGAAATAAAACCCGGCCATGCCCTTATTGTAAAAAAGAACGGCAAGATAAGCGAGGATATGTTCAGCGAGCCGCTTGAAAAGAAAGCCTGTTCGTTTGAGCGTATTTACTTCTCGCGCGGCAGCGATGCTTCTATTTACCGCGAGCGTAAACAACTGGGCCGCCTGCTTTGCCCTCAGATATTGGATGCCGTTGGAAATGACGTAAAAAATACTGTGTTCTCGTATATCCCTAATACTGCCGAGGTTGCTTTTTATGGTATGGTTGAAGGGGTGCACAAATACATTAAAAAATACCAGCGCGACCGCCTGCTGAACCGCGAGGACAAAATAAGTGAAGAAGAACTGACCGAAGTGCTTTGCATGGCGCCAAGAGTGGAGAAGATAGCCATTAAGGATGTTAAGCTCCGCACCTTTATTACACAGGATGCCGACCGCAGCGAAATGGTCGCCCACGTTTATGATACTACTTACGGTTTGATTAAGAAAGGTGACGATACGTTGGTTGTGTTGGATGACTCTATTGTTCGGGGTACAACCTTAAAACAAAGCATCCTGAAAATACTCGACCGCTTAGGTCCTAAGAAAATAGTGGTGGTTTCATCTGCACCGCAAATACGGTACCCGGATTGTTATGGTATCGATATGTCGCGCATGGGCGAATTTGTGGCTTTCGAAGCTGCAATCAGCCTGTTGAAAGATGCCGGTAAGGATGATGTGATACTGAAGGTTTACCAGCAATGTAAGGACAGCGAAAAGCTGCCGAAAGAAGAGGTGAAGAATTATGTAAAAGCTATTTACGAGCTTTTTACCGATCAGGAAATATCCGACCGAATTGCCAAGATCATCACCCCTAAAGAAATCAAGGCCGAAGTTAAAGTAATATATCAAACCCTTGATAACCTGCATAAAGCCATCCCCGATCATACCGGCGACTGGTACTTTAGTGGCGATTTCCCAACCCCGGGTGGCAATAAGGTTGTTAACCGCGCCTTTGTGAACTGGATGGAAGGAAAGAACCAAAGAGGGTATATGTAACAGCATTTATATAAAAATAATGTAAAGCGCCGTTTGCCTTAGTAGCTAACGGCGCTTTTGTTTTTATATATTCGCCCTAATATTACATCCAACATGAAAAAACTGATCCTCGGCATAATTCTGGCCATATTTTACTTCAGCGTAAACGCTCAAACACAACAACCGTTACAACAACTGCAACAGCAATTTGTCGACCTGCGTTTTGGTATGTTCGTCCACTTCAATATACCTACTTACATGAACCAGGATTGGCCCGACCCGGAGGCATCACCCGCTATATTCAATCCCACAAAATTAAACTGCGACCAATGGGCAAAGGCTGCGAAGTCGGCTAATATGAGTTACGGTTGTTTAACCACCAAGCACCATAGCGGCTTTTGTATTTGGGATACAAAAACAACGGATTATAACGTAATGAATAGTCCGCTAAAAAAGGACGTGGTAAAGGAATTTACCGATGCCTTTCGCCGTAATGGGTTAAAGGTTATGCTGTATTATTCCATATTAGATACCCATCACCGCATACGCCCCAATGCCATAACCCATAAAGATGTGGAGATGATAAAAGCGCAGCTGACAGAGCTTTTAACCCACTACGGCGAAATATCGGCGTTAATTATTGATGGCTGGGATGCACCCTGGTCGCGTATATCGTATGATGATGTGCCTTTTGAAGAGATATATCATTTGGTGAAATCACTGCAGCCCAATTGCGTAATGATGGACCTTAACGGCGCTAAATATCCCGCTGAAGGTATGTACTATACCGATATAAAAACCTACGAAATGGGAGCGGGGCAACGCATTTCGAAAGAACATAACACCATGCCTTCCTTAGCTTGTTTGCCTATAAACGGCAGCTGGTTCTGGAAACTGGACGACCCGACAACACCTGTTAAGGACCCTGCAAAGCTGGTAAATGATTACCTGATCCCATTGAATAAGGTTGATTGTAATTTTATCCTGAATGTATCGCCGAACCGCGACGGGTTGATTGACGATAATGCTTTGGCTGCCCTGAAACAGATAGGCAGCATGTGGAAGAACGACGGCCCTGCGCCAAAGCTGGCACCTATCGAGGCGCCCATCATATCGCATAACCTGGCTAAGAACCAGCCTGCAAATTCGAGCTGGAGCGATGATATGAACATTATGGATTTTGCCAATGATGATGATTTTACAACTTCGTGGATATCGAACCCCACAGTAAAAGATGCGTGGTATGAGGTGGATTTTGATAAAGTACAGGGTTTTAACGCCATCGCCATAGCCGAACAGCAGGCCAATATCACCAATTACAAACTTGAATACTGCGACAGTGGTGTTTGGAAAACATTATTCGACGGCGAAAACGGCAATAGGATAAAAGTTCACCGCTTTAACCGCGTTTGGGGCAATAAGGTAAGGATACGAATTGCCAAAGCCGATCACCAGGTTTCCATAGCTGAATTTGGGGTGTATAATGAGCAGCGATAAATCGTAGTTTAACGAACCGCCGCATCTTTTTCAGCGTACGTTAGTAATATTTTCTATTTTGGCTAAAATCCTTAAATAGTGTTAAAACAGTAACATTTATAAGGGATTATAATACCTTTATGGCTGCTAATGTTACTATTGAATAAACCGAGTTATCGAATTTCCTTTTTACGTTATGCCCTGGTAAGGGGAACAATATGCCTGTTCCTTATTTTGGCAGCTGTTTCTGCATCGGCACAAAAAAAATATACTATAAGCGGTACAGTTAAGGATGCGGCAACGGGCGAGGTTTTGATCGGCGCCACTCTAAAATTAAAGGAAGCAGCACAAAACGGGACATCGAGCAATAGTTACGGCTTTTACTCGTTAAGCGCCACAACTGGTGATTATACCCTACTGGTAAGTTATGTAGGCTATACCCCAGCCGCATACGCCGTAAAATTAACCGGCGACAAAAACATTGATATAGCCTTAAGTGCCAAAGCTGAACTTACCGAAGTGGTAATAAACGGCCGCGCCCGTAATAACGATAACGTAGCATCGCCGCAAATGGGAGTGGAGAAGCTGGATATGACCCAGGTGAACAATGTACCTGTTTTATTGGGTGAGCGCGATATTTTAAAAACGCTATCGCTACTGCCTGGTGTAAAGGCGGCTAGCGAGGGTAATACCGGCTTTTATGTGCGCGGCGGCGCAAGCGACCAAAACCTGATATTACTTGATGAAGCCATTGTGTATAATGCATCGCACTTGTTTGGTTTCTTCTCCACCTTTAACTCTGATGCTATAAAGGATGTAAGCCTGTTTAAAGGCGGTATGCCGGCTCAATATGGCGGGCGGCTGTCGTCAGTGCTTGATATTAAAATGGATGAAGGCAATAACCAGGAATACGTGGTGCAGGGTGGCATTGGCCTTATTGCCTCGCGTTTAAAAATTGAAGGGCCGATAGTGAAGAACAAAGGCTCGTTTATGATCAGTGCGCGGCGTACTTATATCGATGCGTTCCTCAAAGCTTCATCGGATACTACCATAAAAGGCAGCAGCCTGTATTTTTACGACCTGAATGCCAAAGCCAACTATCATTTCGATGATAAAAATGTGCTTTACCTGTCGGGCTATTTTGGCAAGGATGTTTTGGGACTGAAAAATACTTTTGGTACAAACTGGGGCAATTCAACGGCTACCTTACGGTTTAACCACTTGTTTAGCAGTGAGCTATTCTCAAATACGTCGCTTATCTACAGCAATTATAATTATGCTATTAAAAGCTACCTGCCCGGTAATGATTTTGTGGCGGTATCAAAAATAAACGACATTGACCTAAAAGAAGACTTTCAATATTTTGCAAGCAGCAGCCACTTGCTAAAATTTGGTATAGATGCACTCCACCATGACCTGGCTCCCGGCAGCATTACTTCAACCGATAGTTCAAGCAGTTTCAATACAAAAATAATTGAGCGCCGCTACGGCCTTGAAACAGCCGCCTACATAAGCGATGAATGGCATGTGAGCGATAAGCTTAACCTGCTTTACGGTGTGCGTTTAAGTGGCTTATTGTTGTTTGGTCCCGGTACCTTCAGTACTTATGACGATGCCGGGAATACCGTTAGCTCCAGCGTTTACAAATCGGGGCAAATGGTTAAGAATTATTTTAACCTCGAACCCCGTTTATCGGCAAGCTATAGTTTGAATGAACAGACCTCAATCAAAGCATCATATAACCGCAATACGCAAAACATACACATCATCAGCAATTCAAACAGCAGTACACCTACCGATTTGTACGTGATGAGCAGCAACAATATCAAACCCGAAATAGCCGACCAGGTTTCGACCGGGTATTTCAGGAACTTTGATGATAACATATTTGAATTTTCGACCGAAGTATATTATAAATGGCTGCAAAACCAGATAGATTATAAGAACGGCGCGCAGCTTATACTAAACCAGGATGTGGAATCGCAATTGGTGTACGGCACAGGCCGGGCCTATGGCATTGAGCTTTTCCTGAAGAAAAAATATGGCCGTTTTAACGGTTGGCTGGGTTATACGCTGTCGAAAACCGAGCGCAGGTTTGATGCCATAAATAACGGCAACTATTTCCCCGCAACGCAAGACCGTACGCATGATGTATCAGTTGTTGGCATATACCAGCTCAATAAACGGTGGTCATTCTCGGGTACGTTTGTTTATGGCACGGGTAACGCGGTAACTTATCCAAATGGGAAATACGAAATTGGTGGCCTTACCACGTTTTATTATTCGCAGCGTAATGGCAATCGCGAGCCATCGAATAACCGCCTTGATTTGGGTGCAACGCTTGAGGGCAAGCCACACAAAAAATACCATTCAAGCTGGACCTTTGGTATCTATAATATTTATAACCACCGTAACCCGTACGCTATTACTTTTCGCGATAGCAAAACAAACCCGGGTACTACTGAGGCGGTTGAAACGAGCCTTTTTGGGCGGATACCTTCAGTAACATGGAACTTTAAATTTTAAATGACAATGATGCAGGGCATGAAATTTAAATACGGACTGCTTTTTATGGCGATGGTATTGCTGTTTGCCTCAGCATGCCAAAAAGTTATCGACCTTAAGCTGGATAACTCTGCGCCGCAATTGGTTATTGAGGGCAATTTAACCGACCAGGACGACGCACAGATAGTAACAATACGCAAATCGATAGCATTTTCGGCTACCGACAGCTTCCCGGAGGTAAGCGGCGCTACGGTAACCATTAGTGATAGCACCGGTTTTCCGAACAAGCTTATCGAAACGGCACCCGGCGTGTATGTTATTTCCCCTTACCAGGGTGTTTATGGCCGCACCTATACTTTAACTGTAAAGGTAAACGGCATGACGTATACGGCCTCATCAACTATGCCCATGCCCGTGCAACTTGATTCGCTTAGCGCTAAAAGTGATGACATTGGTAAAAAGAGCCTTCGCACTATAGTTGTAAATTACCAGGACCCGCCAAAGGTTGCTAACCAGTACCGCTTTGTTTTAACCATTAACAAAGCCCAGGTAAATACAGTGTTTACTAATGACGATAACTTTACCAATGGCCGTTATGTACGGGAAGAAATGTTCCAAACGGGTACGGATATTCATCATGGCGATACGGCACGCGTTGAGATGCAGTGTATTGACAGAAACGTTTACAAATACTGGTTCAGTCTTAGTCAGCAGCAAAACAACGGCCCGGGCGGGGGGATAACACCTTCGAATCCACCATCAAATATCAGTAACGGCGCATTGGGTTATTTCAGCGCGCATACAGTTAGCAATGCGGCTATAACGGTAAATTAGTTATAGCCTATTATCATATTAGTTAAAATATGGGCATTATTTAAGAACCAATAAATTTATATCTTCGTATAAAACCAAAACATTACACTTGAAAAAAGTTATATTTATTATTTGTTTCGTTCAATTGTTTGCAGGCTTTGCGTTTAGTCAAAACAAGCCAATTCCTTATGGCGATAATCCTGCAGCTGGCCGGTACTATAATATCCGTGGTTTCAAGATGTACGTTGAGGTTTATGGTAAAGGAAAACCTTTATTAATGATACACGGAAACGGTGGCGATATATCGGCCTTTTCAAAAAACATCCCTTATTTTTCAAAAAAATATATGTGTATAGTGCCCGACAGCCGGGCACAGGGCAAATCAACTGATGAGCGCGATTCGCTTAGTTTTGAAATGATGGCCGATGATTTTTCCGCTTTGTTAACCGCTATGCATATTGATTCGAGTTATGTTGTAGGATGGAGCGATGGCGGTATAAACGCACTATTATTAGCCATGCGTCATCCGAAACAGGTTATAAAACTGGCTTCAACAGGAGCTAACTTATGGCCCGATTCTACTGCCATAGCACCCCGCGACTGGCTTGGCGAACGTATTGAATATCGCTCATCAAGGCGCAGGATATTCAAAACAGAAGCCTGGAGAAATAACCAAAAAATATTTATGCTGGATTGGACACAACCCCACATCCCCTTACTGGCATTGCGAAAAATTAAGTGCCCCTCGCTAATTATTGGCGGCGACCATGATGTGATCGTAATAAAGCATACAGTTGATATATACCAGAATATACCACACGCCTATTTGTGGATAGTGCCTAATTCGCCCCACGGTACCCTACAGGCACACGCCGATGAGTTTAACAGGCAGGTCGACAATTTTTTTACCCAGCCATTTCACGTTTGGCAATAATGGAACAGGCTAACAATCCGTTACACGGCAAAACCTTAGAAATGGTACTGAATGAACTGGTTGCCAATTACGGCTGGCCCGAGCTTGGCTACCGCATCCGCATCAATTGTTTTTTGGATGATCCAAGCATCAAATCAAGCCTAAAATTCCTGCGCAAAACCCCATGGGCAAGGAAGAAGGTTGAGGATTTGTATTTGGAAATGAAAAGTTAATTTGATACAACGCGTCATTGCGAGGTACGAAGCAATCCCACTAAAAAGGTCGCCGACATTCGCGTTTGCTACTAAGCATGTGGGGTTGCTTCGTCGTACCTTCTCGCAATGACGTCTTATTTATATAATTATCTGCATATCTGCACATCCACATTAATGTTTCCGTTTATTGTTCATCTTAGCTTTTGTTCCTGAGCTATAGTTGTAGGTTTTGGCGTTAGCGGCCTTTTTCTCATGGAAGGCACCGCCGGTAACGGGTGCATTTTTATCGGCTTTAGTTTTTTCGGGGGCTTCTTCTTTTTCCTTGCGTTCTGTTTCTATAATTAGGTCATCTGGCAATTCAGCGGGGAGCATTTTTTTGCCTATGGCTTGTTCAATCTTTTTAATGGTTACCAACTCAATATCCGTAGCAAAGGTTATGGCCAGTGTATCTTCGTTGGCTGCCGTTTTTATTATCCTTCCGATAAATATTTCCTTATCGCCCGGCACATCAAAATGAATAATGAAGGGCAAGCCGTTAAGGTCCACCGTAGCTTCAGTTTCATTGGCGATGATCAATACGCGCAATTTGTCGTCGTTTTTAAAAGCCTCAATATCGGGTACACTTTTGGTTTCGCTGAACATGGGGCTCAGCACCGCGACCGCATTTTTTGTGGTTTGTTTGATGCTGTTATAAACGGTATCAGCCGTTGTGCGGGTGTTTACAAATACAACAGCTTTGGTAAACAATTCTTCATCCTGCATAAATAAATTCAACAGGTTTAGCTTGGTGCGGAAATTTGGTACGTTGTACAAGACCTGCTCATAAGTTTCCAGCGTTGATTCGCCCAGTTCATCTACCTCAACAATAGCGGGCAGCTTCATAAACGGGGCTATCATTTTATCCAGCTTTTGGTGCAGCACTTCGGTAAATACCAGGTGCTGGCATTTGGTAATGCTGTTGGCCAGTTCGGCAACTGGTAATTGCATACCTTGTTTTACTATCAGTTCGGCATCGTCGACAATAAACAGGTCTATCTTATTTAAATTAAGGCCCAGTTTCAGGTAAATGGCGCGTGCGCGATCGGGTGTGGCCACAACAATATCGGCGCCATCAGCAAGGGCATCCATCTGTGCCTCAATTCCCGGCGCAACATACAGGCCCACTATTTTTATCGATTTGTTTTTGTTCAGTACATCAAATTGTTCGATAACCTCGAACACCTTTTCCTTATCAGGAACCAGGACCAATACGCGTGGCGCATCGTCGAACCCCTGTTTTATGCGATTCAAAATACTGATGATATAAGTGCTGGTTTTACCCGCACCTTCGGGGGCCACGGCAACAACATCCTGCCCGCCAATTATACGCGATAATGTTTTTAGCTGAATTTCCTTCGGATACAGGTATCCCGCTTCAGTTAATGTACGGGCCAATCCCTTGTTCAGCTTAAATTTATCTAACCACACCATGCAAATAATTTATTAAGCCGCGAAATTACCGATTTAATCTTAAACCAGCGAGTAGGTATAAAAGTCTTCCTGCCGGGCAAGCTTTAGAGGAGATCCACACCGCTTCGCATTATCCCCATAAACTCCGTCCTTGCAGGTATATCCAAATAAGGATAGGTGACTTTTGATAAGTACAGCCCTTGCGGATAGGCGGGGATAATTACATCGGGGGTGATCTTATCAGCCAGGTAATGCTCAAATTCATCAATACTCATCTCACCACGACCAATTTCTAATAGGCGACCTACGATTATCCTTACCATCTTACTTAAAAAACGGTTGGCCGAGATCTGGAACCGCAGCCTGTCGCCGCTTTGGCTGGTGAACAGGGTAGCTGCGCTTACATTACAAATAGTGTGGTCAATACGGTCGGGCATTTTACAAAAGGCGCGGTAATCGGTATATAATGGCAGCAATGCAGCGGCAGCCCTCATTTTATCAATGGACAGGTTTTTATCAGCATAAAAAGAACTAAAGCTGTTTAAGAACGGGTCCTTATAATTATGGATGAAATAGTCGTACGTGCGCTGTACAGCATCAAACCTGCAATGGGGGAGGCCCTCCATCGGGATAATATCAAATACGGCAATATCATCAGGCAATATTTTATTCAGCCTGAAAAGCAGGTCGAAATCCCATTCTTTTTCTACATCGATATGAAAAAAGAATTGCGCCGCATGTACCTGTGCATCTGTTCGCCCGCAGCCGATAACCGCGACGGGGGTTTTCAGTATTTTACTGAGAGCGATTTCCAAGACTTCCTGCACATTCAACACGCCGGGATGTCTTTGCCATCCGCTGTAATTAGTGCCGTGGTAGCCTATGTGAAAAAAGTACCTCAATGTATTAGCTTATGCCTTCTTTGGCGGCAGATCGAACGCAATGGCGTCATGTTCAAAATGGCCTTTGTGCGAGCCATCGCAAAATGGTTTGTTAGCCGAAAGCCCGCAGCGGCAGATAGAAACTATGGTGCGGCCCTGTAAGCCGTAAGCGTTGCCTTGCATGTCAACTATCTCAAAGTCGCCATCAATTTTTACCGATCCGTTATTGTTTATAGTAAGTTTTGTTGTAGCCATTATTGTTTTATTTGCCGCTAAGATAATCATCCGGGGCTTACAACTCCGGGCTATTTTCAAATTTAATTAAAAGCACAGGTTGTAATAAATAATTGAAAAACTATTTGCTAAATCGTTTCATAGTTATATTTTTGTTGCTACAATACTGAATATCAGTAAGCCAATTAAAGCCAATAGATAAATTATCGTAAAGTAAAAAGTCATGCGCATTCATTAATGCACGTATTTCGCTAAAACGATTTTTGCACAGACCAATATTTATAAACCTAAAAATAACCTGCTTATGAAAACAAGATTTCTACCTTATGTATGTATAACCCTTTTGCTGCTAATATTAAGTTGCAGCAAAAAAGGAACTTCAAATAACCAAATACCACCTATAAAAACACCTCCCGCTGATACGGCTTCACTAACTGCAACGTACAGCACCTATACTATTACTGCTGCCAACGGCGGCAACTTTGTCGAGGTATCGGGCGATAACATGCAAGGCACTAAACTGCATGATGGTACAGCCATTGATCTGACGGCGGGATCTATAAATTCCACCGGAGGTGTAAACAGATGGGTTGAATGGCTCATCAGTAAACAATCAAACGGTTATTTTACCATCATGAACCTCAACAGCGGTAAATATATTGATGTACCTAATGGTACTGCTACAGCAGGCACAACGCTCGATCAATACCGGGGAAATAGCGGCGACGGGCAATACTGGAGCATTACCGCTGCCGGTACCGGTACCTATAAAATTATAAACAAGGCAAACGGCCTGGCAATTACAGATCATGGCGCCTCCACATCAAACGGAGCTGTGGTTACCCAGGAAGCCTATACAGGCGCCAAAAGTCAGCAGTGGGCGTTAAACCCAATAGCTGCCGATAGTTATCGCGATGATGCCGTAGTGGGCTTCTTTCAGCGCACCACGGGGTCAGATGCGTTTGACGGCGGCTCGTCCGTGCCGCTTACCTATGGAGCAAACAACGGAAAAGTATTCTGGCAAACAAATGATACTTTCTACAGCCAGGTGGTTAATAATGAGTTTAGCTGTGGGCTGATATTCCCTTATCATAATTCGGGTTTGATACAGCCCGCTAATCATAGCTGGGACCCGGCACAAACTAATAATCTCATTTCGCCTGACGGCCCGCAAATATTCCACGATACTAATCCGGCAAACCTGCTTTGGCCGGGTGCAGGTATCGAAATAGGGGGGCACATATATGTGCATAATATTGAAGTGATAGCGGGAACGCTCAATGCCATTAACCAGTACCTGTATGATATTACCGAAAGCACCGGCACCAGCATCCCGGCGGTAAACCAGTTAGTTATACCCGGCATGAGCGGGCAAACGGCCATTACCTATTCAATAGGGATGGTAAAGCCTGGCGATGGCTATGTTTATGCCTATGGTACGGGAGGGTTTATAGGCGCGAATGTTTATGTGGCGCGTTTTCCTGAATCAAGCCCTACAAGCTGGACATTTTGGAATGGTACAACCTGGGCCGCAAGCCCAACTACCGCGCAGGCTGCTGTTGTAGCCAGCGGACCCATAAACAATAACACCATTGGCTACGCAAATGGTAAATATGTAATGATAGCCATGGATTTTGGCTTTAGCTGCGACCAAACCGGGCGAAATATGTATGCAGCGGTTAGCACACACCCAACCGGGCCGTTTACAACCAATAAACTGGTGTATATACTGCCCGATTATAAGCAGGGGCATGCGCCTGTATATTATAACCCCACCATTCATGCTGAATTTGATAATGGGCACAAAGAGTTGCTGGTTGACTATTGTGTTAACTTTTACAGCAAGAACGATGGCACCGGCGCAGATTGCCTCACCCCATGTTCAAACCCCGATGGAAGCGAAGATCCGAATGATTACAGGCCAAAAGGTGTGCGGATACCGTTTTCGTTAATAGGCCTATAAATTTGTGTGTTTAAATTGTTACTTAACAAATGATGATTTTGCTAAATCGTTTTCTTTATTTTTACGTGACCAATATTGCTATTGTAAACCGTTGAATAAATGATTACACATCGACTAAAGCACTTTTCGTTATTACTTCGGGTTTCGTTCATAGCAGGCTTTATATCGCTTGCTTTTGTGAACAGCACATTTAGCCAAACAGCTTATTTTATTGATGGTTATCATGGCGGCGTTTGGGGGCATTACCCCGACTGGAATACTCGTTTCATGGCCGACCAGGTGAAAGCCCACCCAAACTGGCGCATCAATCTTGAAATTGAGCCGGAAACCTGGGATGTGGCAAAAGTGAAGGATTCGGCGGCATATGAAGATTTCAGGGCACTGTTTGCCGATCAATCCATCAACGCCAGCATGGAATATGTAAACCCTGCTTACGCGCAGAGTTATTTGTTTGATATTGAGGGCGAAAGTATCATCAGCCAGTTTTATTACGGGATAAAAATGCTAAGGCGGCATTTCCCTACGGCAGTTTTCCCGGTGTATTCATCAGAAGAGCCATGCTTTACCAGCGCGTTGCCTGAAATATTGACATCATATGGATTTAAATATGCGTCATTAAAAAACCCCAACACCTGTTGGGGAGGTTACACCAGCGCGTATGGCGGCGAAATAGTAAATTGGGTTGGTCCTGATGGTACGAAGATCATCACATCCCCGCGTTATGCTATTGAGGCATTGCAACCAGGCTCAACGTGGCAAACTATTGCGTCGGGTAACTCTCCTGCTTATATAAAAGCTTGTTTCGCGGCTGGCATAAAACATCCCATAGGCATGACTTTACAGGATGCTGGTTGGAAATACGGCCCCGGTTTACGCGATGGCAGCAAAGCGTATCAGCCAACTGAATACACCACATGGCGCAATTATTTTGAAAATGTAGCTATAAAAAGTACAAACGATAACTGGAAATTTACACAGGAAGATGTATTGGTGAGCTTGGTTTGGGGCTCGCAGATACTGCAGCGAATAGCCCAGCAGGTAAGGCATTCAGAAAATAAGATCATCAGCGCCGAAAAACTGGCGGCAATGGCAAAGGTTTACAGTGGCACAGTTTATCCATCAAATGATTTTGAAACCGCGTGGCATACCTTATTATTAGCGCAGCACCACGACTGCTGGATAGTGCCCTACAATGGCAAGCCTGGGAATACCTGGGCCGATAAGGTAGTGAAATGGACAGGCGCTACCAATCGTATTGCCGATAGCTTGGTAACGCTTGATGAGGCGCAACTGGCAAAGCCATCAAACAGCAACGGGAAATTTGTACGTATATATAATACGCTGGTTGTAAAAAGAGATGAAATGGTGGCTGTGGATGTCCCGGAAGGGTGGAGGGGCAAAAGTGTTACTATATATAATAGTATAGGCAAAGCAATTCCGTCACAAATTGTGGCTGATTCATCCTCGGCTGTACCGCAAATATTGTTTAGGGCAAGTGTGCCGTCAATGGGGTATAATACCTATCGGCTTAAGCTTCAAAAAGCTATCCCGTCTACGGGTATAACTGTTAGTATATTAAAGAATGGTAACTATAGGCTGGAGAGCGACCTGTATGTTATCATCATCGACCCCAAAAAGGGTGGGGCGATAACCAGTCTTGTGGGCAAAGCGTTAAATAACAAGGAATTTGTAGATCAATCCAACCCGCGCAGCTTCAATGAATTGCGGGGAGATTTTTATAACGATGGTGGTTTTCATTCAAGTACCGAAAACCCGGCTAAAATAAGCGTGATAGAAAAAGGATCGGAAAGGGTGAAACTGCAAATAGAAGGCAGTATTAATGGCAGCCCGTTTACCCAATGGCTAACTTTAACGCAAGGCCAGCGCCGCATTGATATGCAGGTGAGGATTGACTGGAAGGGTAGCCCCGGCATTGGTGAACCGACTGCGCCGGGCACTTATAAGTCGACTACCTATAAAAAGTCGTTTTATAATGATAACGAAAAGCTACTGGCTATGTTCCCGCTTAATCTTAAAGAGCAAATAGTATATAAGAACGCACCTTTTGATGTTTTACAAAGCAGGCTGAAGAATACCTTTTTCACTACGTGGGACAGTATAAAGAACAACATTGTTTTAAACTGGGTTGATGTTACCGATGGCAACAATAATTATGGTATGGCGCTTTTAACTGATCATACTACAAATTATACCCATGGTGAGGATTTTCCATTAGGCTTAACGCTTGAATATTCAGGCGTTGGGTTGTGGGGGCGCAATTACAAAATAACCGGGCCTACCAACGTACATTATGCCATAATACCGCATGCCGGTAAATGGGATAAAAGTGGTATATGGACCGAGGGCGCCAAATGGAACGAGCCACTGATAACTAAGGTGTCGGACACAAAGCCTGCTGCTGGCGATAATAACAGATCGATGGTTGGGGTTATCGGAGCCGGTTTTGACGTTACCGCCATACAAGGCGATGGCAATGATATGAACATCCGCATTTTTAATGCTGAAGGCGACAGCAGTGCGCATAAAATAATGTTTGATGGCAATGCAAATAAAGCCGAATTGGTTGAACTCGATGGCAGGAAAAGGCAGGATTTGCAGATAGAAAAGGATGCCTCAGGGAAAACTGAAGTGATGGTCGCAATGCCGCGTTTTGGCATACGTACCATTAAATTATATAATGTTATGAGTACTCATTAATGAAATATTAATAAAATTTTAATTGTAGTTGCTAAATCGAATTTTTTGATTATAATTGATGTTCATTAATCCAATTAACCAATAAACTAACCATTTTTTTAACCGTGCTGCACAGTGCTGTTCCTAATTAATGACTATGACTTTTAAATTTAAACTATTTCTTGCCCTCTTTTTATCTTTTGGATTTGGTGCTTTAGTCGGCGCGCAAACGCTAGCCCCTTTTAAAGCCGGCGACAGGGTTGCATTTTTAGGCAACAGTATTACCGATGGCGGCCATTATCATTCTTACATCTGGCTATATTACATGACACATTATCCAAATACGCGCATCACCTGCTTTAATGTAGGCGTAGGTGGTGATAATGTGAAACAAATGAGCGACCGTTTTGAATACGAAGTGCTCCCTAAAAAGCCAACAGTGATGACACTTACCTGGGGCATGAACGATAGTGGTTATTTTGAGTGGTTTAAGCCCAAGGCAGATTCAATTGGCCAAAGCGCGATAGATACTGCGGAGGCTCGGTACATGGTGTTAGACGCCAAAATGAAAAAACATCCTGAAATTAAAAAAGTACTGATACTGGGCTCGCCCTATGACGAAACCACCAAAAGCAATAAAAACCGTTACTTCCCTAAAAAAAGCGCTGCCTTTGAAAAGATGATCGACTTTCAACAAGCAACCGCCAAAAAGAATGGGTGGCCCTATGTTGATTTTAATCACCCCATGATGGCCATAAACCTGGAGTGGCAAAAAACAGATACCATGTTCAGCTTAACGCCAAACGATCGTATACATCCTGATTATGACGGTCACCTGGTTATGGCTTACCTGTTTTTGAAAACACAGGGCCTTGCCAATAAGCCTGTGGCCGATTTTAGTGTGAATGCTAAAACTAAGCAAGTAACCAAAGCTGTAAATTGTGCAATTACCAATGTTACAGGTGCAAATGGTAGTGTTTCTTTTAGTTACCTGGCAAACGCGCTGCCTTATCCGCTGGATACAGTTGCTGTTGGAGGTGGCTGGGGTAAACACAATCGCCAGTCGGATGGAACAAAGTATGTGCCCTTTATGAAAGAATTTAACCAAGAGCTGTTGACCGTAAAAGATTTGAAGGCCGGGAATTATAAATTAATAATGGACGGACAGGAAATAGGCCAGTGGAGCGCTGCGGACCTTGCTACCGGTATCAACCTTGCCGAGCAAACTTACACCCCCGAATATCAGCAGGCCCTTGCCATAATGCACATGAACGAAGAACGCTGGGATATTGAACGCCGCTTAAGAAATTATGCCTATGTACAGTTTGACCTGTTGAAAGCCAAAGGTTTGTTATATGCCGATAACAAAGCAGCAATGGATACGGTAAATAAAGCATCAAAGAATAACCCTTTTGTAGGCGGTAACCGCGATAATTATATCAAGGCGCAATACAAATCTGTTCGCGATGCATGGCAGGGCGAAATGGATGCTTTGGTAAATGAAATATATGCCGCGAATAAGCCGCAGGCGCACAAAGTAACTTTACAGCCAGTAAATTAAAATTGGTTTATGAAAAACACGCTTGTTAAAATATTGATAATCGCTCTCGTTGTTTTTGGGTTAAAAGCCAATGCTGCTACGGTTGATACTGCGCTTACTTACAGCGATGCCATGCATAAAAACATAAAGGCGGTTGTTGTTAAACCTGATGACTATTCAGCAGAAAAAAAATTCCCGGTGGTATACCTGCTGCATGGTTATAGCGGCAACTATGCCGACTGGACAAAGAACGACCCCGATAAAACAAGCATAAAGCAACTTAGCGACCGTTTTGATGTTTTGATAGTTTGTGCCGATGGCAATTTCTCAAGCTGGTATTTAGATAGTCCTGTTGACCCGGCATGGAAATATGAAACTTATGTGGCTACCGAACTGGTAAATTATATCGACAGTCATTATTCAACTATAAAAGATCGCTCGGGCCGTGCCATTACCGGCCTAAGCATGGGTGGGCACGGCGCGTTGTTTTTAGCTTTCAGGCACCAGGATGTTTTTGGTGCCTGTGGCAGCATGAGCGGGGGAGTAGATATACGTCCTTTCCCGGATAACTGGGATATAGCGAAAAGGCTTGGAAAATATAGTGAGTTTCCCGATAGATGGGCGGCATACAGCGTAGTGAATTTGGTGGATTTATTAAAACCGAATGCCCTGGCGATAACTTTTGATTGCGGCAGCAGCGACTTTTTTTACCAGGTGAATAAAAACCTGCACGATAAATTGCTTGCAGCTAACATCCCCCATGATTTTACGGTACGGCCGGGTGGCCATACCTGGCAATACTGGGGTAACTCAATTAATTATCAAATGCTGTTTTTTAGTCGGTTTTTTGACAGCAAGAAGTAATAATTTTTTTTAGATTTTTGTAAAAAAGTCTTTACTTTTATTAGTAATAAGCTAAGTATGTATGAATGTACCTACATTATTGGTAAAAACAATCGATTGTAAATATAAATAGCCAAAATTATTTCAAAAATGGAGGATTTTATCAGGCGATATTTTTTTATTAAAAAATTTGCTAAACCGTTTTTAAGTATTATATTAGCATCAGATTCTAAATCAAGTTATAAACCAATTTGTAATTAAATAGCAAAAAGTATTCAAGAAGCCAATCGTGGTATGTTATACCTGTAAAACTGATTTGGTTTATTTTATGCCGTGCGAACGGGTTTTTGTAATTACAAAACACTAAAAATTGCGCTTTAAAATATTTATTTAAATAATCAGATATGAGGAAAATTTACGTTTCTGCTATTACATTAATATTCTTCTCTTTTACAATGCTCATAGTAGCGTCATGTAAAAAAGATGGCTTCCTGGCGGCAACCACAACTACTAACCTTACCCAACAAACAGTTTTTAAGGACAGTGCCAATGCGGAAGGATTCCTGGCTAATATTTATTCCAATATTGGCTTTGCTATTCTTCCTTCGCGGTTTGTTTACTCTCCGGGCGGGGCAAACGTTGTTTGCGGTGGTTTGGATGCAGCCGGCGATGAGTCTGAGGTATCGCACGCGTTTTCAACCGCGGCATTCGCATTTGCTACAGGCTCAATAAACGCTATAAACGTAAAACCCGGGTCTGGGTACGATGATCCGTACAATACCTGTTATACGCAAATACGTGCAGTTAACCAGTTGTTTGCAAATATTGCTTCTGTGCCTTTAAAGCCTGCCAATAAAGCATCAATGGTGGCTGAGGCCAGGTTTTTGCGGGCATGGTACTATTTTATATTGCTTGAGCATTATGGCGGTGTGCCAATAGTTGGTGATCAGTTGTTTACTTATACTCAGCCTATATCGGCAAAGCGTAATACATTTGAAGAAACTGTAAATTACATAACCTCTCAGTGCGACTCGGCCGGCGCTTCTTTGCCTACAACGCAATCGGGGTTAAATTATGGCCGCGCTTCAAAAGGCGCATGTTTGGCGCTAAAGGCCAGGGTGTTGCTTTATGCTGCCAGCCCGTTATTTAATAATCCTACACTACAAGGTGGTTTTGGACCGTTTTTTAACAAGACTCCGCAAAATCTTGCTTCATCGCCTAGTATACAGGCACTGGTTGGGTATCCGTCATATGATCCGAATCGCTGGAAATTAGCTGAAGATGCAGCTCAGGCAGTAATAGGATTAGGCACATACAGCCTGTTTACCGATAGTACTAACATTGGTGGTTATGGCGAAGTAGGTGCTTTCCAGGAATTGTTTACCAAAAGGGTTAATAGTGAATATATTTTCCAGTTAATGCAAGGTAACAGTAACGCTTACCTGGAAGGTTTATTTCAACCGCCTTCACGTACCGGCGCTAACGGCGCATATCCTTACCAGGGTATGGTTGATGCTTTCCCTATGAAGAATGGTTTGCCTATTGACGATCCGCTTTCGGGTTACGACGCAACAAACCCTTATGCTAACCGCGACCCGCGTTTAAAATATTCAATAACATACGATCAATCGTTAATGGGTAACCGTACGCCAAACGGCCAGATAGCAGGTTATTCACCTGTAAATATTTATCTTAATAATTCAGGTGGTGCTTTATCGGGCGGAACAGATGCTGTTTACCAGGGCACACTTACCGGTTATTACAATAATAAAATGCTCGACCCGAATGCCATATCGGAGGGCTTTTTCAACACTTCACAACGCTGTCTTCCTTTAATAAGGTATGCCGAAATATTGCTTGATTATGCCGAGGCGGCTAATGAGTTTGAAGGGCCTACATCATTGGTTTACCAGGCTGTTGAAGCTGTACGCCAGCGCGCAGGATTAAGCCCTTACCAATTACCTACAGGGCTTTCTACCGATCAGATGCGTACTTATATTCAAAACGAGAGGCGTGTAGAACTTGCCTATGAAGGCCACCGCTTTTTTGATGTAAGGCGTTGGGTAATTGCCGATCAGGCTGAGAATTTTGTAGCAAAAGGTATGGAGGTTGACCGCACCAATGGCGTTCCGACCTATAAAATATTCGATGTGCGCTCGCACGTGTTCACTACAAAAATGTACCTGTGGCCTTTCCCGCAAACCGAGATAGGCAAAGGGGCTGGTTTGATCCAAAATCCGGGATATTAATAATATTTACTAATTAGTGATTACATAAGTAAAAATGCTATATGAAAAAGCTTAATAATTTTAACAAACTGAATTTTTTGCTGATAGTACTTGCCATATTGGTATGGTCGTCATGTAAAACAGACAAAATAACGCCGATTACCGAACCTGTAAAGGACCTCACCGGCACATGGAAAGTAGTTAAGGCATCAAGAAACGGAGCCGACCTTTTTAGCCTGGTTGATACAACTGTTATCAAGTTCAACAGCTTCACTATAAAATTTAATGGTGGCAACTATACACTTAGTAACCCGTTGCCTTTTATAGTGTCGCAAAATGGTACTTATTCGCTTGATAATCCGCAGTTTCCATTTTCAATTAAATTTACGGAAACAGGGGCATCGGCACCGGTATCAACAGCATTTACTTACCCTATAGTAAACGGGGTTAGGGTGCTTACACTGGTATTCAGCCCTGGCTGCCCGCAAAATTCCTATTCGTATTCACTTGTAAAAGTTAATTAATTATAAACAGAAAAAGATATGAGATCATATTTCAACATAAAGATAAAAGGCAAAAATTTGTGGAAGGTGTGCGCCTTATTCGCACTTGCTGTTTTCCTGGTATGCTGTTCAATTGTAATATCGCAGCTTGACCAGCCAACTACCGGTATTGCCGGCCAGGTATTGCCTATTACAGCGCATTGTACTGTGAAAACCAACATTTTGAACAGCCCTATCCTGGCTAATTATATTATTGGTTTTTTAATGCCAAAAGGATGGAATGCGGGCGCAAATACCACTGCTACTTATACAAGTACGCTGGGTAATGGTAACATGGTAGAAATGCCGCCGTCGATACTCGAAACGGAAAGTATAAACAACGGCACCAATTTAAGCTACTCGGCCGCCATGCTTAAGAAATTTGGTATAGGCCAAAATCTTGTTGCCGATATGGAATGGGTAGTATTCCGCTCAACCCAGCAAATAAGTATCCCTAACGTGGTTACTATAACAGGCGAAATAGACCTGAAAATTACTGCAGGTATTGATGGTAACACCACCATTTTTAAACCCGCCTATGTAATTTGTGAAAGTGTTGACGGTATTAGCCATTTCAACGCGACAACACCCGATTATGGTTATTTGAACGGCCCGCGCTTAACAGTTACAGGCACCGGCGATATTGTGGACCTTTGCGATCCGCTGCTTACCAGCCTCGACCCGCCAAAATCATTGGATAACGATTTTCTTACCCTTACATACAATGAAAAACTTGATACGGCTAACAAAGTAAAAGGGCCTAATTTTTACTTATGCGTTGATACAGTTTTAACCAGTGATAATAAGGTGCTGACAGGTTTTTGTACCCAATCGCCCAAATCGCTGTTAACACAAACAACTTCAAATAGTGGCTTATATAAAATTACATTTTGGCCAAGGTCATTCTTTAGCTTGCCAGCTGGTGAAACGGCTACCGAAATGATATACCATATTATTGATGCCAATGGCAACAAGGTAGGTTTTGCCGACACTGACGAAGCCTTTACTTATAAGTTTAAGTGTAATTGACGGTGTGGCGATTTTATAAAAACCACACCCAATAGTTTATTATGTACAAATGTTTTAACTTATTATACAGTTAAGGCGGCTTACAGGTTCTAAATTATATTTTCATTTTCAACAACAATTTAAATCTGATTCTATGCTTTATTGCTACTCAAAAAAATGCTTTACGGGAATCATCATATTGATGCTCATGCTGGCAAAAACCAGCTATGCCGCCCTGCGCGATACAACGGTGAAACGGAGCGCCAATACTGCCGACTGGATAACAGGCACAGTTGTTAACCAGGATAACCGTACCTTAAAAGATGTTAAGGTATATGTGAATGATAGCACCACGTTTGTAAAAACCGACGAATACGGCCATTTTGGTGTAAAAGCCCACGCTGGTACTGTTCTGTTTTTTAAAGCGAAGGACTACAACTCCACACAGGTTACAGTTAATGACACTGCAGCAATAACTGTTAGGTTGTTAGATACCTATTTAAAATCGCCACACACAATTGATGTGTTGTACGGTACGCAAAGTGCTGAAAGCGAAGTAGGAGCGGTATCAACCATATATACCAATCAGCTTACTACAACCCCTGCATCGTTATATGTTTATGCTTTGCCGGGCCAATTGTCGGGCTTATATACGCAGCAAACAAGTGGTTTTACATCGTTTAGCACAGCTGCATTGTTCACAAACGGCTTTGGACAAAACTTTATAAACGCTTCATCACAAAATAACCGAACCAGTGATAACTCCGAGTTCAATCTTACTTTGCGCGGGCAGGTTCCGGTTACTATAATTGACGGTGTACAGCGCGAAATATCATCAATTGATCCTGAAAGTATAGAATCGATCTCGGTGTTGAAGGATGCGTTATCAACCATGTTATTGGGCATAAATAGTTCAAGAGGTGTTTTACTCGTAACTACCAAAAAAGCCCAGGAAGGAAAGCCCCGCATATCATTTACAGCCGAAACAGGGATCCAGCAATCACTCAATTTACCAACTCCCTTGTCGGCCTATCAATACAGCTATTTATATAACGAGGCGTTAAACAATGATGGGCAGCAGCCTTATTATACAGCTAATGATTTTAACGCATATAAAAACCACACCGACCCTTACGGGCACCCGGATGTTAATTGGTTTAGCACCATATTGCGTAAAAATGCACCTGAAACAGCTTACAAATTAAATGTAGATGGGGGCAGCCGAATAGCTAAATACACCATTGGTGTAAGTTATTATGATCAAACCGGAATATTTAATACTGCACCCGGAGCGTCCTATAACACCAATAACGATTTAAACCGCTACATTATTAACTCTGATGTTTCGGTACAGGTTAATAAAAACCTGAGCGTTGAGCTACAGTTGTTTGGCCGTGTTGAACAAGCCCGTGAACCAGGTGGCGGCGAAGCCAATATATTGAGTTTATTATATCACACGCCAAACAATGCTTACCCGGTTTATAATCCAAACGGTTCGTTTGGTGGTTCAAACCTTGGCGGGGCCTATAACAACAACTTATTAGCCATGACGGAGTTTTCGGGCTATATTCAAAACAACATTAATGACATACTTGCAAATTTAGATCTGAACTACAACCTGAGTGGTGTAACGAAAGGATTATCAGTAAAATTAAAAGGTAACCTGTCATACCAGTCGTCAAACTCGCTCGATCGTAGTTTACAAAACTCTGCATACGTATTGAATAAAGACAGTTCATATACCGCTGTTGGTAAAACAGTGTCTCAAAACAATGCATTTACAACATTATATACTGCACGCCAATCGTTTGGTCAAGCAGCGCTTAATTACAGCAGGCAGTTTGGAAAAAGCAGCGTAAGTGGTATATTACTTTATGATACAAAAGCATTGGTATCGAATTATGACTTATCTGCCGTTACAACCGACAGGGCTTTAAAGGGCGCTTATAATTATGATGGCAAATACTTTATTGAGGCTGCAGTAAACAGCAGCGGTTATAACAGGTATACGCCAGGTAAACAATATGGTTTATTTTATGCCGGTGGTTTAGGCTGGCAAATGGGCAAAGAATCGTTCATTAAAGATAACTTTAGCTGGATAACCTCATGGAAATGGCGCGGTACTTACGGTACAACAGGTAATAACAATGTTGATGCCTATTCATATTACGGCTACGTTCAAACTTATAGCGGAAGCAACATAAACTATTCTTACTACACAGGTACCGGTCGTAACGAGCAATTTACTGTTTATGATAATGGCCTTGCTAATCCTTATTTATCGTGGGAAAAAGCACACAAACTTGATGTAGGTGCCGACATATCATTATTTAAAGATCATTTACAACTAACTGCCGATTACTATCATGATAAATATTATGACCTGTTACAAAAAAGAGGTGCAACTATAGCACTATTAGGAACAGCATACCCTTACGAAAATATCGGCATAAATGCTTATCACGGGTTTGAATTTTCGGCAACGTATAACAACAATATCAACAAGCTAAATTATTTTGTAACGGGCAATTTCTCAACCCAGGCATCAAAGGTTATATTTTCTGATGAGGAAACTCCACTATACCCTTGGAACCGCTACACCGGCCTGCCAGTAAATGCAATTTTTGGATATGAGGCCGAAGGGTTTTATGGTCCTAATGTAGCCAATACCCCAACATACTCGGGGTATAGCCCAAAAGCAGGCGATGTTAAGTTAAAAGACCTGAATGGTGATGGTGTTATAAACCAATTTGACGAGGCGCCAATAGGTAACTTAAAACCGCTAATGTTTTATGGTGCATCATTGGGCATAAATTACCAGGGCTTTAGCATCAGTGTAATATTGCAGGGTGTTTTAAATCGCACAGTAAGTATCGATAACAGCGAGTATCAGCCTTTTGCAGGCCTTGGTTTCCTGGGATCGGCACCACAGGGGCAAGCTTACCAAAATGCAACAGCCAGGTGGACTCCGGAAACTGCTTCAACCGCTCAATTGCCTGAGCTGTCTTTCGCCAACGAAAAATATAATGGATATAACACAGCCTTTTCTTCATTCTGGTTACGTAACGGTGATTATATAAGGTTGAAGAATGCTGAAGTAGGTTATACACTGCCATATTCAATAGCAAGAAAACTAAAGTTCTCGAATATAAGGGTATTTGTAAATGGCGAGAACCTGTACACTATAGCAGGTTTCAAAGGTCAGGATCCCGAAGTTAACTTAAGTGAGGGCACCCCTTACCCGATCCAAAGAGTGTTCAATGCAGGTATCAGTGTTAAACTTTAGTTTTTGATAATTTATATAATTAAGGATAGGAAAAATTA
>CAIWRU010000026.1 GCA_903915155.1 uncultured Mucilaginibacter sp. | reverse complement strand
TGATAGAAGCGTTAAAAAGATCGAGCAAGCAATGGATAATTCCTGATAACGAAAAACAGCACGATTTTGTCATTCCGTTCTCCATCAATTTTAATCCGCCCACAACAGGCGGTGCGGAAGCGGCGCAGCAAGCCTACAAATTTTACAAGCAACGCCACCCGATATTATCCACCAATCAAATACCAATTGCCACGGCTACGCTATTGCCTACGGTGGTGATTAATTATGATTTGAAATAAAGGTCTTTTTTAGACCGAAAAACGCTAAAAAACGCCTCAAATCAAGGCGTTTCCATACCAAATAAGGCCCAAAAGCGTGTGTTTTTGGGCCTTATTTGCGTCAAAAAACATGAAAAAGGGGCTTTTTTTCTGTCAAAAAAAGCTGTAAAGTACGCTAAAAGGTGAGGAAAAACGGGTCTGATTACACGTTCGTGTCTCATGATTCAAAATATTGAGACATGTAATTTAACTCAAACAAGGCAAGTTGGGAGTTTTAATTTTTTATACTTAATTTTGATAAGGTGGTAGCCTCATTTATCCAATAACATGAATTTGCAATTTATTTCAGACAGTACCGGCAAAACTACAGGGGTTTATATTCCTATACAGGAATGGAATGAATTAAAAGACAAATTTAAAGGTATTGAGCAGGAAGAAATAGATATACCCGCATGGCATAAAGATATAGTACAGGATCGTTTGGCTGATTATAAAAAAAATTCCGCCCAGGCATTAGATTTTGATGCTGCGATGGATGACATCGAGAGCTCTCTGTAATGTACCGGGTCATTATACTACCGTTTGCCAAACAGGATATTAAAGATGCTGCACTATGGTATAATTCCAGGCAAAGCGGCCTTGGGAAAAGATTCACAACACATATAAGGGAAAAAATCAATTATCTAAAACAAGACCCCCTCAATATTGCTGTAAGATATGAGGAAGTAAGGACATCTGTTTTAGATATCTTTCCGTTCATGATCCATTACATTATTGATGAAACTCAAAAATCAATAATTATTACCGCCGTACTTCACACAAGCCGTAATCCCGGTATGTGGAAATCAAACCGCGACCAATAAACAATCTTCAAATAATTACGGTGCCAACTCCTTTATCCTAATACTCCTGAAACTCACCACGCAGCCATGGTCCTGCAGCAGGATATACCCCTGTGGTAAAATGCCGAAATTTTGGTAATGGTTGTATTTGCTTATGGCTATTAGTGCCTTAAATTCAGGCGAGAGGCGGTCGTATTCCAGCACTTTCACTCCGTTAAGGTAATGCACCACATGGTTATTGGGCAATACCACGATCTCCCCGGTATTCCACTCACCAATTGGCTTATCCAGTGTCGAATCCTTCTTAGCCGGGATCAGATCGTACAACGATCCCTCCTTCCTGTCGCCATTGCGGCCCAGCTTCGCGTCCGGGTGCAGCTTATCATCCAATACCTGGTATTCCAGTCCTAACGGACCATTCTTCTCATCTACATAAACAAAATACTTAACCCCGCTATTGGCAACAGGCGTTGTTTTGAACTCAAATTTCAGGTCGAACGCCTTATATTGCTTTTCGGTGATAATATCCCCGCCGCTTGGCACATCCTTTTTCTGCGGGTCAACGGTCATGGTACCGTTTTCTATTTTCCAGCCTTTTTCGGGAAATGTTTCCTTCATCGGGCTACGCCAGCCTGTCGAAGTTTTCCCGTCAAACAATAATTTCCAGCCATACTTTTTCTCGTATTTGGTAAGCGTATTTGGCACGGCGCTGGTGTCGCCCACCCTATTTTGCGCTAACGCGATGTTACCGCTTATAACCGCGATGAGTAGTATTAATGGTGCTTTAGTTTTTTTCATTTTTGGTTGATTTAAAAAAATTCGTCATTGCGAGGCACGAAGCAACCCCACTATACAGGTCGCCGATAGCACACGTAAACCTGCCTGCCTAATCTCTAATCTCTGGTCGCTAATCTCTAACCTACACCTTCAACACCCACCCCGGCTCATACTCCCTGTGCCACAACCTTGCCGCATCCGGGTCGTTCAAAATATGTCCGTTGGTTGGGTCAAGATTCAGTTCCCTGCCCACACGGACAGCTATATTTCCCAGCTGCGGTATCAGTGTGGATTGATGCCCGCCCAAAATAGGCTGGTTTAAATGGCTGTTGCCTTTTACAGTGCTTATAAAATTGGCTAAATGCACACCATCCAGTGTAGCCGTAGGGCTCACCTTATTGGTCGCATCCACCGCTACTGATTCCTTTACTTCGCTTACCAGCTTATTTTTGCCGTCGTAAACTTTATAGCCATCGCCGCCGCCATAGTAAATAGTACCGTTATCGCCATAAAAGGTTACGCCGCGGTCGGTGCCCTCGGTAGCAAAGCCGTTGCAGCTGCGCCCTTCCCATGATAGCGCCGTATTATTCGCAAAATTCGCGGTGATAACCTGCGTGTCCGGTGTTTCCCAGTCATCTTTAAAAGCAAACCGCCCGCCCGATGAGGTGATCTTTGTGGGATAATCAACCCCCAGCGCCCAGCGCATTACGTCTATCTCGTGGGTACCGTTGTTCAGCGCCTCGCCGGTGCCCCAGTTCCAATGCCAGTGCCAGTTATAGTGTATCAGGTTATCCTTGTAGGCCTTGCGCGGCGCATAACCCTGCCACAAATCATAATCTAAATTTCCGGGCACAGGTACTACCTTGCCAATACCTATCGATGGCCGGTGATTAGCATACCAGCCCTTGGCATAATACAGCCTGCCAATAATGCCACCCTGTAAATCTGCCACCATTTTAGTACAATTAGGGAACGAACGGCGCTGTGTACCTATTTGCACCACGCGTTTGTATTTTGCAGCGGCTTCAACAGCCATTTCACCCTCGTGCGGGTTATGGCTGCAGGGTTTTTCGCAGTAAACATGTTTGCCCGCCTGGCAGGCCAATATGGTTGCCGGGGCGTGCCAATGGTCTGGCGCAGCTATTACCAGCGCGTCGAAATCCTTTTTCTCCAGTAACTTCCGTATATCGCCAACAAAGGCCGGTTTTTTGCCTGTGATCTTTTCTATTTCAGCGCTAACGCGGTCATACACCTTGCTATCTACATCGCATATATAGGCTATCTCCACATCCGGGAATGAGGCCAAAGTTTTAGCCAAAAACTCGCCGCGACTATTAACCCCCATCATCGCAACCACCACTTTATCGTTTGGCGAACCTTTAAAAAAACTGGAATAACCCAATTTTGGCATCATTAAAAAACTGGTACCCGCAATGCTTGCGTTTTGAATAAATTTTCTTCTTTCCATAGTGTTTATAGGTTGGTTTATGCTTGGCCTCACCCTGCCCTCTCCAAAGGAGAGGGTTCTTAAAGCTAAATTTTTAAAGTCCTCTCCTTTGGAGAGGATTTAGGTGAGGCTACTAATTTAGTTTTTCTAAAAAGTAAATACGCATATCGGTTGTAACATTTTTGATCAACCGCCTATAAATGTTTCAGTTATTGCCGTTTAACTATTACCTTTGAAACCCATTTAATGGGCAACCGCGTATTATAACTGACCGTATTAGTTTTTATGAGAAAAAGATTTCCTGCTGCCGTTTTCGGCAACATTATGCTTGTAGCCGGCTTATTTAGTACTGCATGTGCACAAACGCCCCGGCAACACGATGATAACGACCCTGCATTAAAAATATACCGCGAAACACCGCCAAAAATAAACGACCTGGTAAACACCAAACTGGACGTGCGTTTCGATTATAAAAAATGCTACCTGTATGGCAAGGAGTGGGTTACGCTAAAACCACATATGTATGCAACCGATACCTTGAGGCTCGATGCCAAAGGCATGGATATCCACAATGTTTCGGTTGTAAAAAACGGTAAGAATTTCCCGCTTAAATATGTTTACCAGGATAGCTTATCGCTGGCAATACACCTCGACAGGGTATATCACAACAACGAAAGCTACACCATTTATATCGATTACACCTCGAAGCCGAATGAACTGAGCCACCATAAAGGCAGCGCCGCTATTAACGATGCGAAGGGCCTGTATTTTATCAACCCCGATGGTAAGGATAAAACCAAGCCCATCCAGATTTGGACACAGGGCGAAACCGAGGCTTCATCGGCATGGTTCCCTACTATTGATAAAACCGACCAAAAAACTACCGACGAGATCAGCATGACCGTTCCGGCCAAATATGTAACCTTGTCTAATGGTCGCCTGGCATCGCAAAAACTCAATGGCGATGGCACACGCACCGATACCTGGAAAATGGAATTGCCGCACTCGCCATACCTGTTTATGATGGCTGTGGGCGATTTTAAAATATACCACGATAGCTGGCACGGTAAACCCGTTGATTATTACCTGGAGCCCAAATATGCGCCTTATGCTAAGCAGATATTTGGCAACACGCCCGAGATGATCGACTTTTATTCAAAACTTTTAGGCGTTGATTACCCCTGGAACAAGTACGCCCAGATAGTTGTACGCGATTATGTGAGCGGCGCTATGGAAAATACCAGCGCCACCTTACACGGCGAGCAGGTACAGGAAACAGCACGCCAACTCATCGACTCGTATTACAACACCGACGCCGCGCAGATAGACATTGCACATGAGCTGTTCCACCAATGGTTTGGCGATTATGTAACCTGCGAAAGCTGGAGCAATATTACCGTGAACGAATCTTTCGCTGATTTTAGCGAGATGCTTTGGGCCGAACACAAATACGGTAAAGACATGGCCGATGCACATAGCTATGATGCCATGCAGAAATATTTCATGTTGCCCGGCGGCAAAAACAAGGACCTGGTTCGTTTCCACTATGCCGACAAAGAGGATGTTTTTGATGCCGTTACCTATGAAAAAGGCGGCCGTATATTAAACATGCTACGTAATTATTTGGGGGATGCCGCATTTTTTAAAGGGTTGAATATCTACCTAAAAACAAATGCCTTCAAAAACGGCGAGGCTCAGCAATTGCGCCTGGCGCTTGAGGAAGCCAGTGGGCTCGACCTGAACTGGTATTTTAACCAGTGGTATTATGGCCATGGCAACCCCAACCTCAACATTACCTATAAATGGGATGAAGGCACAAAAACCGAAACCGTTTACCTGGCGCAAACACAGGAAGGCAAGCCCTTTATTTTGCCGTTCGCGGTTGATGTTTATGCAGGTGGTAAAAAAACACGCTATAAAGAGTGGATGCGCAATAAAGCCGATACGCTTACTTTCCCTTCAAACACTAAACCCGATTTGGTAAATATCGACGGTGATAAAGTGCTGCTTACCCAGAAAACCGATGGCAAATCGTTGGATGAATATGTATTCCAGTATTTTAATGCCCCGCTATTCCTCGACCGTTTTGAGGCCATAAACGCTGCCGCCGCTAACCAGAGCGATAAAGGCGCGCAAAAGGTAATGATAGCTGCTTTGAAGGATAAATATTATGAGTTGCAAATAAAGGCTATAAAAGCATTGGACATGACTACCGATGCTATACGCGATGCCGCTTTACCGGTTTTAGTATCACTTGCGCATAACGATGTAAATACCCTTGTACGCGCTGCAGCAATTACTTCGCTGGGCGATCTGAAACTGGCA
The DNA here is from genome assembly GCA_903915155.1 of uncultured Mucilaginibacter sp. Lineage (GTDB taxonomy): Bacteria > Bacteroidota > Bacteroidia > Sphingobacteriales > Sphingobacteriaceae > Mucilaginibacter. The sequence continues at coordinate 11,341 of CAIWRU010000026.1, read as the reverse complement.
GGCAATACCGATCTGTTTAAACAGGGGCTAAATAGCCGGTCGTATGCCGTTGCAGGCGCCTCCCTGACAGCCCTTAGCAAACTTAATGCGACCGAAAGTGTAAAGCTGGCCAAAAACATTGAAAAAGACAGCGAAGGCGCACTTGCACAAGCCATCATGACCGTGTATGCGGCCAATGGCAATTCCGATCAATGGCCGTTTATGCTGCAAACATTTCAGCAGGCAAGCGGCAGGGCAAAATTTGGGTTGATGGATAAATTCGGCGGCTTTACCGCCCGCGTTGATAACCCTGCTGATGCACAGCAAGGCATTGTCGAACTCGAAAAGCTTGGTAAATCATCAAAACGATTATCGCACAGGGTGCTTGACATACTCAACACCATCAAAGAGAAACGCGAAAAAATGAATGATAATGCATCGGCACAAGCTGCGGATAATGCTATAAAAGCGATAAAAGGATAATCACTTTTTTTTAAAAAACATACTGTAGAAACGTAATACTTTGGCAAGTATATAGTTTATTAATGCACCAATAGTATCTTTATTTTTGAAGTAAATTTTAAACCTTTTTTAAACTTAAACTATTATTACGTATATTTGTATATACTTAAAAAGCAACTAATTATTGGGGGTTAATACCAAATACACATATCCGAGTTGAGGGCCGTGTAAATTCAAAATAATTACTGCTTCGATAATTGGCTAATCAAAAATTGAGCGTGCAGCGTATCTCACTGTTCAGTCCCATTGATAAAATAGTTAATTACAACAAACGACATTTTTTTAATAAACTTTCGCGTATTTTGATAGTCAAATATCTTGTACACCAACTTGCTATAAGTAACCTTATACAAGGTGCAAACGTATAATTAACACCGGAGCAGGTGTATAAATTCTGCAAAAAATAAGATGGAATATACTGCCAATAATATAGCTGATTTTTTCATCTCTCAAGTAAATATAGATTCGGGAGATACGATTTCTCACTTAAAGTTACAAAAGCTTGTGTACTATGCACAAGCTTGGCATTATACGCTGTTTGGTCAGCCTTTATTTAATGAGCGAGTTGAAGCTTGGATGCATGGCCCAGTTATTCGATCTATTTATGACCGTTTCAAAGGTAGCAATGTTTATACGCCATTGGATATTGAATCCATCGAACTTAATGTGCCTACATTTCCCAAAAATACCCTGAATATCTTAAGCGATGTTAACGCTATTTATGGAGAACACTCCGGAGGGTATTTGGAGTATTTAACACACAATGAATCACCTTGGGTTGATGCCAGAGGTGGCATTCCTGATTATGAAAAATGTGATAATGAAATAACATTGGAAGCAATGAAAAATTATTATTCCAAAATGAATGAGCAAGAACAAGAGTAACAAAAAGGGGACAAGCTTAATACCTCAATTTGTCGCTGACAAGCCAAGAAATACCACATACCTCAATAAAACAATAGCCGTTGTAGATTCCTGGTACACGGACAGTAATAAAACAAACGTATTCCTTTCACTTAGATTATTGCAAGACTCATTTCAATGCTTTTCCGATTGGACAAAACAAGAAATGTCAATTTTTTGGGATTTCAACAGGAAAATTCATAATATATCTTGGGAATTGCTTATGCAACAAGCGGGGAAAGGCCAATCTAAAGTTGGGTATGCTCCTACACCTATCAATAGAGATCTATATCCAGTTGCTTCTTTTATTGATCAATTAGACCCAAATATCCAATTGTTGGAGTTGAGATTAAACGACAAAATACGTGTTCATGGATTTAGGGATAGGCCTATATTTTATATATGCTATTTAGATAGGAATCACGAAATATGCAAATGATTTACTTATCACGTTAACCCGGATTTATCTATGTTAGTCCGGATTTACAATCCCGGACTAAACATCACGGGGATTTACAATCCCCATCCTCTGTAACAATTAACCCTATTTAACACTTCCATTCAACAATATTATTTATTTTAGTGTTATCAAATCAAAAGCACAGTTATGAAAAGGATACTATTAGGTTTATTGTTAATAGCAGCCTCAACCCAATTAAAGGCACAGCAACTACTGCAAACACCCCCCGATCTTAAACTCAATAACGGACTGCAAAACCTTTTTAAGCCCGAAGTTACCCCCTCGCCCAAAAGCCTATTATTACAGCCTTTGAATGCCAGGCCTGCAAACGCAAACAATATTATTGTGTACAGTAAAATGCCGGTCGTAAAGGTATCAAGCACCGACCGTATGCCCGTAGCGGTACTGGGCGATGCGAATACTAAATATACTATGCTGATAAAAAAGGTGGAGATAAATCCTTTTGAACCTGCTCAAAACCCGCAGCCGTAGCGTCCAAAAAAGTATTAAAAATAGGTTTTATAACGTTTTGCATGGGTGATAAAACCAACCATTATCGCATTGACTGTAAGAATATCCCATTAGGGATAACCCCTTTGTAGAAAAAAATTAGTGTTTGTCTTTGCCTCGTATGAGGCTACCCTTAAGCGGATGATTTTTCACAAGCAAAAAATGTTATGTAAGTGTACGCCTATCTACTAACGGATTTTACTGTATATATGATCTGCTAATATATTTTAATGGCTTAACAGCGGGATAGAGGGTAGCCTCATACGAGGCAAAGGATAATGATATGCCTATTTTCTACAAAGGGGTTGACCCGATGGGTCATAAAATTGGTTACCACACACATTGTTCATAGAGAGCCTTAAAAATCCTTATTCAGCAATTTTTCCAACTCAGCAAAGCTGATGTTCATTTTAACCCTGCCCTGCTTGGCGTAGGAGATCTCGCCAGTTTCTTCCGATACAATGATAGCCGTAGCCTCATTCGATTCGGTTACACCTATGCCCGCGCGGTGCCTTAAACCAAACTGCGGGGGCAGGTCGGTTTTGTCAGTAAGCGGCAAAATACAGCTGGCCGATTTTATCTTATTTTCTGATATAACCACCGCGCCATCATGCAGCGGACTTGTTTTTTGGAAGATACTTTCCAGCAACCGTTTTGATATTTTCGAATCTATCACCTCGCAACTGTTCTGGTAAAATTGCTCATCATAATATTTCGCGAAAACGATTAATGCGCCAGTGCGGGTTTGTTTAAGGCTTTTGCAGGCATCAATAATTGGTTTAATGCGCGCGTAGTTGTTTTTATCAGCTTCGGCCTTGCCAAAAAAGTACTGCCACCAGGTTTTATTGCGCTGCAACGATGCGCTTTTGCCCACCAGTAATAAGAACCGCCTCACTTCCTGCTGAAACACCACGATAAGCATTATGGGCCCTATATCAACAAACTTGCCCAGTATAGCCGTAAGCAATTGCATATGCAGCGCCTTAACCAAAAACCCAAGTACGAAAATAATGGCAAGCCCGATAAAAATATTAGCGGCAATGGTCCCCCTTATTAAGTTATACAGTTGGTAGATCAGGAATGCCACCAGCACCACATCCAGTATGTCCCAAAAGTTAAAATGCAGCGAACTGAAATTGAAAAAGGATTCCATTTTACTAAGGTAATACTTTCTGCTTTACGCCAATACCCCAAACGGGCATCATTAATTTTTTTACCATACGCTGTTTAAAACATAATACCAGGATCAATGGATGTAATTCACGTTAATGGTCAAACTTTGGCTAAAGCCAATTCTATCCCTTATTTATCCGTCCCTTAAAAGGGACGGCAATAAAGAATGGCAAAATGTCAAAATATTGCCGTTGGCTTCAGCCAACGGATTAAAAGTAAATCACAAAAGGCTTTAGCCGAAACCCGACATACCTCATGAACCCTTTTAACAAACATTAACGCCATTCCTATACCGGCAATCATTTATTAATTGTATTTTCACTTGCCAACCATTTTAAGCCATCATGAAAAAAACCTTATTCCTTTTACTGTTAATACTTTGCATTGAAAAAAGCGAAGCCCAGCAAGCCTCCTATGGCCTGCCCAAGCCGCTGAAATGGGGCGTTGAAAAACTTTCGTTCCCTATTGATTTCGCACCCAACATACTATTCAGCGGCAACGAGGAATTGCGTTTCGCACCAGGCTGGGGCAACAGCAAAAGCAACGAATACTGGGCATACGTTTTCCTGTGGTTTATACATGGAAAGCCGTGGGTGCATCAGGATACATTGAACAGCTATTTAACCCAATACTATAATGGCCTGTACCTCTCAAACCTCAAGAACAAAACCAACCCACCGTCAACCTTTACCAAGGTAAACGTTAAGGTCATCCATCGCTTGTTAAACGATGCAGAAACCTACGAAGGGCAAATAACAACACTCGATTTTTTAACCGGCAAACCCATCACCTTTAATACCCGCATACACGTGCGCAATTACCCGCAGATAAACCGCACTGCCCTATTGTTTGAAATAGCGCCACAGGATTACAATCAACCCGTTTGGATCATGATGAATAACATCGTAACCGGTTTTTCGGTAAAGGACGATAAATACTATTAATTACCCCTGGTAAGGAATTGAACAATCATTCCCCCTTCAGGGGGGTAGGGGGCTTCGGAAATACCAACGACGCCACCACACTTATCACCAATATAGAAAGGATAACAATAAGTGAATTAAACGTGCTAAGCCCCACACGTTCGGCATAATCGCCAAGCAGCATTTTCAGGCCGATGAAGGTTAACAGCGCTGCCAGTCCAACCTTCAGGTAATGGAACTTATCAATAATATTCACCAGTAAAAAGAACATGGAGCGCAGCCCCAGTATGGCAAAAATATTCGAGAAGAAAACGATATAAGGATCCTTCGTTACTGAAAAAATAGCGGGGATAGAATCCACCGCGAAAATCAGGTCGGTAACTTCAATGATCAGCAATACCAACAACAAAGGCGTAATAAGTCTTTTCCGGTCTATCCGCACAAAAAACTTACCGCCCTCAAACTTCGGATGCACCGCGAAATATTTGGATGCGAACCTTACTACCGGATGCTTCTCCGGGTCAATTTCTTCCTCATCATTCCGGTTCACATACATCATTACCCCTGTATAAACCAAAAACGCCCCGAACAAATATAATATCCAGTGAAACTGAATAATAAGCGCCGAGCCCACAAAAATGAAAACAAAACGCATGATAACAGCACCTATTATCCCCCACAATAACACCTTATGATAATACTTTGGGTCGACAGCAAAGGCCGTAAAAATAAGCACCATCACAAATATGTTATCAACCGATAAGGCATACTCAACCACATAACCGGTAATAAACTCAACCCCCAGGTTTTTGCGGTAAAGCTCAAGCCCCCCGGCAAAATCATTCGCGTTTAATTTAAGCTGATGAAAATTATCGGTATTTATTTGTTGCAGCTTTGCGAAGGTGGTTATACCATGCAACTTATCGCCGAAGTTTAAAATAAGCACATAAAAGCCAAGCGCCAGCGCTACCCACACAGCGCTCATAATAGCGGGCTGTGTTAAACTCACCGGCTTGTGCGACTTGGAAAACAACCCCAGGTCAATAGCCATCATCATAACAATGAAAACTAAAAACCCGATAATGTATTCCAGCTCATTCGTCATTATTTATTTCTTTCGGTAGTAAAACGTACCAGTTGTTCCAGCCCTTTGCGTGAGTCACCCTCGGGGAAAGTATTTAATATCTCGAAAGCCTCGTCCTGGTATTTCTTCATTTGGGTTTCGGCGTATTGCAGGCCGCCGGTTTCCTGCACAAACTTTATGATCTCGGCAATTTTTTTAGCATCGTCGTTGTGGTTCTTCACCAGGTTTATTACGCGCTTTTTCTCGCCCTTATCGCAATTACTAAGCGAATAAATAAGCGGCAGAGTAACTTTCTTTTCTTTTATGTCGATACCAAGCGGTTTACCTACATCATCCGTGCCAAAATCAAACATATCGTCCTTTATCTGGAAAGCTATGCCAATTTTCTCGCCAAACAGCCGCATTTTCTCTATCACCACATCATCGGCCCCTGCCGATGCCGCCCCACAGGCACAGCACGACGCAATAAGCGAAGCCGTCTTCTGGCGGATGACTTCATAATAGATCGGCTCGTCAATATCCATCCGGCGCACTTTTTCTATCTGCAGCAATTCACCCTCGCTCATTTGCTTTACAGCCTCTGATACTATACGCAGCAATTTAAAATCGTTGTTTTCAATAGATAGCAATAATCCCTTCGACAGTAAATAATCGCCCACCAAAACCGCTATCTTATTTTTCCATAAAGCGTTTATCGAGAAAAAACCACGGCGTTGGTACGAGTTATCAACCACATCATCGTGCACCAGGGTTGCCGTATGCAGCAATTCAACCAATGCCGCGCCGCGGTGGGTCGACTCATTTATACCGCCGCAAATACTGGCCGAAAAAAACACGAACATGGGCCGTATCTGTTTGCCCTTGCGCTTAACTATATAATGGGTGATACGATCAAGCAGGGGTACCGAGCTATACATCGAATTTTTGAAGGTATCTTCAAAAACATCTATCTCAGCCGCTATGGGTTTTTTGATCTCGTTTATGCTCAGCATTGAAAAACTACAAGGCTTTTAGTAAGTAGCAGTTTGCCCTATTTGGCAATCAGAGGCAAACATAAGCTAAAATATGCTATCCCCGTTTATGGGTAGTGTCTCAGTTTGAGTTTATTTTTCATACCCATCGGTAATGACCGCTCTTTTTTGAAGCCCTTTATAAGTTGAATACGTAGAAACTGGAATAACTAATATCCACATCTTAAATAATAGGTGCCAATGGTAGTTACAAAATACAAGGCAAAGTACAGCCATTCCAATGACATTCCACGCGTAAAGTGATAGAACGTCACGCCTTGTTAATTTTACCAATAATTTGAAAACTGGGGGTCAAGCAGAGATGGTATTAAGGGTTCAAATCTCGTGGATTTTCCACTAAGAGCCTCTTTTTATTAAACTTGGCAGGACTTTTAACCCGCGATCACCGAGTGACAGGCTGGCATTATAACCAACTGAAATACAATGATTTGGTAGTTAATTGAAAGAATATATCAGCTATAAGCACTAATTACTATTGACATTCTCCAAGTATGAGTAATTTTATTTGGCCGCATGATCTGCATTCCAAATATCAACTATACACTTCCAGTTTCCGTCTGATTGTTTTTTCCAAATTTCATTAAACTTGCCATTTTCATGTGCATCTTTACCTGTAGGATCTTTAAAGCTAAATTGATACACTCCTGTACTATAACCAAGATCTCCTGATTTTGAAACTTCCGTTTTAGTAGGATGAAATCTCATCTTTGCACCAGGCGTTGAAAAATATGCTTGTATTACTGCTTCTCTACTTGCTTTATCTTTACAAATATTTTCGCCCGGAGGTAATACAATAGCATCATCAGAATAAAAGCTTAACCAGCCTTTTACTGAATTTTGGGCAGATTGATCATCCCAAAGACTATCCGTCTTATTGATTTCATTAACTGCTGCTGTGGAATCGCTTAATGAACTTGTCTTTTCTATTTCAGTTGTAGTTGATTCATTTTTACAAGCAGACATTAAAATGACAGCCATCAGGGAAGAAACTAGAATTTTTTTCATTTTGGTTTTTTGGGTTAATGATAAATTATTGAGAAAATAGAATTTCCTTATTTATTTGCATATGTAAATCATGTAAACAGGATGCTTTATCATCGGTTTCAATCACTGCTAGTACATTATTTTAATAAGTATTCTTATTCTGTAAGAAACAAAGTTGAATAGATATCCTTATAAATATAAAGTAAATAGTAATATTTACCAGGAAATGCCAAATTTATCATTTAAACAACCGTATTGTCCTTCATAGCCCTCCTTATTTTTCAGTCTCATTAATCAAAACTTAAACCCAATCAAATGAAGAAAATTATTTTTTTGCAGTGATTGCAACTAGCCTTTTTGCTTGTAAAAACACTTCGGTAGAAACTCAATCAAACATAATAAAAAGAAATAATAAAAGATAGATTTTCCTTAATATTGTTATTATATTCGAAAATAATTTTTTTAAACTTCAGAGTAACTTCAGTATTTGTGATGTAATATTGTGGTTACGCAATTTATATTATGACGGATATTAAAGAATATTTTTTATCGAACCCCTCGTCTTCTCAGGTACTTTTATATGCTGTAATCATATTAAGCCTTTGGCTTATTGAAGCTGTAGTTTTAGCAACATCGTGGAAAGATAAATGGCGACATACGCTAACTAATATCTTGTTTATAGGCACAGCACTGCCTGTTCAACTTTTCATGACCATTTTTGTACTCATGCTTGTTTCGTGGTGTGCAGTTCACCACTGGGGGCTGCTTTATATTTTGCCTTTCGCAAACAGCTATTTTACAAAATATTTTATCGGTTTTATTTTGCTCGACTTTTGCGAATACCTCTACCATGTAATTATGCACAAGGTTAAACCATTGTGGAGATTTCACCTGGTACATCACAGCGATTTGCAGCTGGACGTTTCAACCACAGTACGCGAGCACCCTGCCGAAACGTTTTTAAGAATGTGCTTTTTAATTCTATGGGTATTTCTATTAGGCGCATCCTTCGGGGTGCTGCTATTAAGGCAAACCCTGCAAACTGTTGCTAATATTAGCTCACATACCCGGTTCAGGCTTCCCGGCAAAGCCAATTATGTATTGGGTTGGGTTTTTATTACGCCCAATCTTCACCAGGTTCATCACCATTACCAGTTGCCATATACCGATTGCAATTATGGGGATGTATTGAGTATTTGGGACAGGCTGTTTAATACCTGCCAAAATGACCTGCCCGAGACCGGGCTTATTTATGGGATCGACTCACATATGGATAAAAAGTATAATTCGGGATTTTTGCGGATATTAAAAATCCCTTTTCAAAGCCGGAAAGATTAGTCGACTTTAGTTTAGCGTTTAAGGTTAAAAGCGCCGCCCTATAATTATTTTAACAATCGCTTTCTCAGTATTACTGGTAAATCCATAGCCCACGCCCCCGTTAAACTCCCAGTCGGGGCTTGTGTTTAGGTCTGTTGCTACAAATAGCTGCTGCATTTGCTGCTGAAATGCATCGTAATGAAAAAATGGCCCGGTGCTGCCATAATATTCCAGGCCAAGTGCCACAACTTTTGTCACATCATAGCTTCCTTTAACATTGGGCGAGAATATAAAACCACGGTTTTGATCGGGACCGACAAAGCTTTTATCAAGCGTTGGGTTTACTGCTATGTATAATTTATTCCATTTCTTATCAACTATGGGCCTTATTTCCAAAGTACTGGTGTTAGCTGAAAAAGCCTTTTTTTGAAAGCCGAATTCTGTTGAAATACTTACCCCCACCGGCCAGTTCCAACTTAACGGAGCAGCAAAACGGGGCCTGATATGTGAGCCTACATAGGCCGTTCTTCCTTCGCTTCCAATTGAGTTAAAAAAATAGAAACCCGTTTCAAACCATGGCGTCCAGCCGTGGGTTATTTCTATTGTCTCGTGTATTACATGATTATCCGGCAATTGCCCCTCTACGGTCCCGGTAAATCCGTTTGCCGTATAGTTACTGTGCAATTCTACCATTGTGCGGCCCGAGTCTACTGTTTCCGAACCATAAACCTGTATTTCATAATTATCCTGTGCCTTAACGGCTGTTGATAATAACACAGCAAAAATTATGGTAATTAAATATTTCATATGTTTAGATTTATCGTTTATATCCGTCGATCATCTCTGAAATCATTCCGCCAGATCCATTTTTTCTTTCAGCCAGAAAATTTATTTCGCTCAAAATTATTATGCTAAATTGAAGTAATTCTGTAGTAAAAGCGTTTCAGAGGCAAACGAATTGTAATTACATTTTATCTACAGAATATCTACAACTTGGCAATTTAAATTTGATTAAAAAAACCATTGAAACTCTTAATCATAGAAGACGAGCAGGGCCTTCGGCAAAATATTACCACGTATTTTAACGAGGAGGGTAACGTATGCGAAAGCTGTGGCGATCTTGCGTCTGCAATGGATAAATTAGCAATGTACGAGTACGATTGCATCCTGTTAGATATCGGCTTACCGGATGGAGACGGATTTGCTGTGTTGGATTATTTAAAAGCCGAAAAGAAAAGTGAATCAGTGATTATTATTTCAGCCCGGAATTCCCTCGATGATAAGATAAGGGGCCTGAATATTGGCGCAGATGATTATTTAACAAAGCCTTTTCATTTGGCCGAACTAAAGGCAAGGGTTGTTGCCGTTTTCAGACGAAAAACAGGCAACAGTAAAGGCCTGGTGGTTTTTAACGAGATCAGCATCGACCTGCACGGCAGGGCCGTTACGGTTAATGACACATCCATCGTCCTAACCAGGAAAGAATATGATATGTTGCTTTACTTTATAGCCAATAAAGGAAAGGTTATTTCTAAAACTGCTTTAGCCGAACACCTGTGGGGCGACGAGATTGATATGCACAACAATTTTGATTTTATTTATACGTATATCAAAAACCTCCGGAGAAAACTATTAGAAGCCAACGGCCGCGACTACCTGGTTTCTATATACGGCATAGGATATAAATTTAATGCTGAATGAAATTAGCGGTTCATTATAACAGAACGAATATCATCATTACAGTAACCCTGTTAATAATTGCTGCAGCGATATATTTTTTCGCCCTCAACTATATCGCAAAAAATCAGCTCGACGCCAATCTCTCCGAAGAAATTGGCGAGGTTGTTGATTATGTATCAGCTAATCACAAACTGCCAAAACAAGTTGATTTTGACGACGATCAAACCGTTTTCACTAAAACCAATCAGAAAAATATCCAGCCCAGGTTTTTCGATACCATCTATGTAAACCCCAAAGAAAAAGAAACCGAACCGGGCAGGGCAATTGAAACAATAATCCCGGTAAACGACTCATATTATAAAGTGATCATCAGCGTTTCAAGAGAAAGCACCGAATACCTCTTACAGTTTGTAGGGATAATTACACTTGGTTTAATGATTGGCTTATTGCTTGTGCAGTTTTTGGCCAACAGGTACTTTTTAAACGGCCTTTGGAAACCTTTCTACAGCTTGTTACATCAAATAAAAGACTTTAACATTTCGGAGGAAAAAAAATTCAAATTAACCAATGAGCGTGTAGATGAATTTGTTGAATTAAGTACCGCCATCAACAGTATGGCAACAAGCGTTCATAATGATTACCAGGATTTAAAACATTTTACGGATAATGCTTCTCATGAAATGCTGACACCCCTGGCTGTAATTACTTCAAAGCTTGACATTTTGATACAAAATGAAAAATTACCCCCCGAAATTTATGAGCAAATAGAAGATAT
>CAIWRU010000025.1 GCA_903915155.1 uncultured Mucilaginibacter sp. | reverse complement strand
TTGCCATTAACTTTAAATAATGTATTATTAACGTTGAGTATTTTAGCTGTTGCAGGTATGCCATTTTTCTTAAAATAATATTTTTTACGGTTAATAAATCGAACAATGAGATAAAGTGTAAAAAAGAATATAGAAAACTTTAATAAGTATAATATGATAGGGTTCATCATTAAAAAAATATTGATTAAAAATTTGTTATTCTGTCTTTTCTTCCCTCCTCACTAATAACAACTCATCACCATCCAGCGGTAAATAGCCGTATTCATAGCTAAAGTGATAGGTTTTGCCATTTTGGGTTTGATAAATGCGGGTGCAATAATCAAAGTTGAAGCCCTTTACCAGCATTTTATCGCGGGTGGTTTTTGTTTTGCCACCGGGGTTTAGCTCCTCCATTATGCGGCGGTTGCGGCGCAGTATGTTGTTGATGTTGCGGATGTAATTATAACTGCTGCTGTTAAGCTGGTTATTGTAGTTATTGCGGCACATATCGTTACAGAATTTTTTATCTGCACGGCCATGTATCACCTCGCCGCAATCCAAACAGTGTTTTTCGGTATTCATAGCACTAAGTTAATAATTTATTATCCGTTTGCAAACGCTTGCAAACGGGAACTGTCGACTATAAGCAATTAGTAACCGACTAATTTTCCTCCGCACCTGCACCTTTGTACCATACAATTACGAAATACGAAAAATTAAAACCGAAGCAATATGAACACATTAAGAAACAGTGTGCGCCTGGTAGGTAACCTGGGCATGGACCCCGAAGTTAAATCATTTGACAATAATAAAAAGCTGGCGCGCCTATCTATAGCTATAAATGAAAGCTATAAAAATGATAAGGGAGAAAAAATCACAGAAACACAATGGCATAATGTGGTAATGTGGAACACGCAAGCCAAGTTTGCTGAAGATTATTTAAAAAAGGGCGATGAAATAGCTGTTGAAGGCAGGCTAAGCAGTCGCAGCTACACTGACAAGGATGGCAACAAGCGCTTTGTTACCGAGGTAGTAGCTAATGAATTTATAAAACTAAACCGGGGCAGTATGTAATTTGAAACCTCGATCAGTAGGTGTTGAATCAGGATATTTTTAATCTGTTAACTCTTCACCACAAAAATATTTACCTAAACCTATCACAAATATTCTACCTAAACCTATCACAACCCGGGGCCGTGTAAAAGCGGCCCCTTTTTTATTGGACATACATTAAATATCGGCCATTTAATTTGGGGGCAAAAAAAAATCCCACACCGGAGGCAAGGAATTTTAAAAAGCCCGCAACTTTTTGCGGACCTAATACGTTTAAGTGTTATATATGATTAATCAAGAAGCTTTTTGCCGCTTAAAATAAGTGTCCTTACGATTAAGAAAATAGGAGCCACTACGATTGCTATTTCGATATATAAGATATTGTTCATAGTTTGTATATGTTATAAAAATTTGCAGTGATATTCTATTACAATAGACAAAAACTATACCGTATTTGTAAAAAGGGGCTGCTATAGGGAACAGAGGTCTGATTTAAAAAAAGCGACATCTATCACTTAAAATTTAGTGTATTTAGTTGCGCTAATAATGGAATATTTTGCCCAAATTGAGCAATTTATTGCACATCGAATTTTTCCACTATCTTTTCTAAGCGATTTAAAATTAAGGAGTTGAGAGCGCTACGGGTAAAACTTTTCCATTAAAGAACTGCTGGCCTGTTAAAGCAAAATCAGCTATATATTTCCCCATCTCAAAAGCCATTACCGGAGATTCATAACCAGGGAAAGCTTTTTCCAGCATTTCAGTTTGTGCCGAGCCGAGCGCGAGGCAATTAACTTTTATTCCTTTATCAGTAAACTCCTGTGCCAAACATTCGGTAAGGGTATGCAAGGCCGCCTTGCTCGCCGAATAAGCCGACAGGCCCGGAAACTTCGCGCTGCCCTGGAAACCGCCCATACTGCCAATATTTACAATATGCGCACCCGCTGGCATCAGGTCTACCACACCCTGTATCATGCGCACATGGCCAATAAAGTTACTTTGCAACATCTCAACAAAGTCCGTTTCGAGCAATTCGGTAAATGGCTTGTTTATTAATACCCCGGCGTTATTGATTAAAACATCAACCCGGTTATCAAAGCTGGAAGCTATAAATTGCTGCAGGCTGCCATAATCATCATGCACAATATCAAAAGCTATGGCATATAACTTACTTTCGGGGCTAAGGTTATTTGCTATCTCCAACAGGCGCTCCAACTTATCCTGCGAGCGTGCCAATGCAATAACTTTATGCTTGCCCGATAGCACCAGTTCAATTACCGCCTCAAAACCAACACCGGTGCTGGCACCTGTTATAATGATATTCATACTCTTAACCCCCCTTCAGGGAGAATTTTGATTTTATTAGATTACAAATTAAACCAAATTTTATTCAACGGACTATTTTTTAAATAAATCTGTATTTTTGTATATGAGCATCCAGGTTGTTACCAACGAAAAGGGCAAAAAAACGGCCGTATTAGTTCCAATAGCTGATTGGGAAGAAATACAAAAGCGTTTAAATACTGAACTATTATTCGATGAATTTGCTTCATCAATAAAGGATATAAAAAAAGATATAGATGGGAATATTAAACTAAAAAATGCAAAAGACTTGATTCGTGAGCATTGAAGTTAAATATACCCCAGATTTCGAGAGACAATTAAAACGCTTGTCCAAAAAATATCCATTAATCTATAATGATCTTTCCGCATTAATTGATGAACTTGAAACAACCCCAAATACAGGCAAGGCATTAGGTAAAAATCTTTATAAGATTAGACTCTCCTTATCTGATAAAGGCAAAGGTAAAAGTGGAGGTGCTAGGGTAATCACTTATGCTTTGATAAAAAATGCAATGGTGTACCTGGCTGCGATATATGATAAATCGGAACACTCTACAATTGACACTAATAGGTTACTTAAAGTATTAAAAGAATTAATACTTTAAGTAAATTTTAAACCACTAATTTCTGCTCCACAGGATGTTTAATTAAATAAAACCCGTCGTTTATCAGCTTGGTAAATTCGGGTTCATTTTTGGCTTTTTGTTCGAGGAAGGTTCTTATTTCGGCGGCAACCATTGGCTCGGCATTTTCATGATCGAGCAATTCCAGTATTTCAAGGGCGCACAACCAATCATCATGATGATCGGCTTGCAATTTACGCCAAACATTACCTAAAAAACCCATATCACCACCTGTATGCCGACGGTTGCGTACCTGTTGGTACAACTTATGCAATTCGATTGTGCGGCCGTCGTATTGTACGTGATGCGTTCCGGTACTTGATTTATAAGCGATCTCCAAAAACGCGTCCTTATCTGCAGCGCCGCAGAAAACCGAGGTTACCTTTTCTCCAACGGCCATATCGTATACCCCCCATTCCGGTTCGAACAATAACTTACCTTCCGCATCTTTTACCGTGCAATCTTTAAATGTTATCAATTGTATTTTCCCTTCGGATGATTGGATGACCTCCACCTTTCCGCTAACACTCATGCCACTTTCAAAATCCAGTATAGCAGCTACATTCTTTACAATACCGGCGTCGGCAAGCTCATCTGCTGAAAAGTCTTCCAGTGGTTTATCATGCCCCTTTAATTTACCAACGGGCGAACTAAAGCCATCTGCATGGTAATCTTTTCCGTGCCCTTTAAGCTGTTTGTTATTTACCGACAAAGCTGTTGGTCCGGTGGTTTTGATAAACGATAGGTCGTCTTTCCCATCAGTCTTAAATTCGGTAAACGTACCCGAAACCTGCAACCCCGAGCTATAAACCGCTGTACAGGTATTTTTGCTTTCCACAGCTTTTTGCAGGCCATACGTCCCACCCTGCCTGAATCCCATGGTATCAGCAAAGTCCTCCAGCACATCTATCAAATTCTGAAACGTTGGCGTTACAAACAGCTGCGGCTGTGGTTTGGTAATATCATACGTGTAATTAACTGTATCCTTATTGTACCAAAGTTTTTTTACATCGGGCAACATGCAGCTCACACTTTCGCCTATTGATGATAGCAGCCCCGCGCCATATATCTTCGGATCTTCCAATGTTCCTATCAATCCATACTCCACCGTCCACCAATGCAGGCGGCTAAGCAGGGCCATTTCCGATGGTTTGCCCATGTTTTCCTGGCGATGCTGTAGCAGGTCTTCAGCGGCTTTTAATTCATCAGCATCGGCATCGGGCATTTCCTTTAGTATTGACAATGCCCTTATAGCCTCGTACAATTCAAAATCTTGCGCGCTGAACATGGCCTTTGCCCCTATCGACCCAAAATAACTTAAATATTGGTGGTAATCCTTATCGGCGATGATAGGCGCGTGCCCGGCTGATTCGTGGATAATATCGGGGGCCGGGGTATATTCGATATGATTCAATTGCCTTATATCCGCAGCAATAACCAGCACGCGGTACGCCTGGTATTCCATAAATGCGGCGGGAGGGATAAACCCATCAACAGTTACCGCCCCCCAACCTATTTTGGCTAGTGCATCATTCATTTCCTGCAAATCGGGTATTTTTTCGATGGTTAAACCGGCTGCAGTAAGGCCGGGGATATAAGGATAGTAAGCTATATTTTTAAGGTAGCTGTAATTTTGGCGCATTACATAGCGCCAAACAGCGTGGTCGACCGGCGTATAATGCTCATAGTGCTGTTCAACAATAAATTGTTTTAAGTGCGCAGGCAACGCCGCAACCTGCGGGTTGTTAAAATCATTAAAATCGGCCATTGGTCAGTATTTCTATTACTGACGCAAAGCTATACAAATGATTGATTGAGTTCCAAATTTCAGAATATCATTCTAACAACAGGAAATAAATAAAAATACTATTCCGTTTTTTTGTCAATATCCAAATTCGGTTCTGTACCGGGCAAGCCTTCTTCCAATTTATCGGGCAGAATAAGGAAATAAATGCCGGTTAAAGCTACGAGTAATGAAATAAGATAGAATGATATGCTGATATACACCGCCAGGTTTACATCCATGTGGAATATGGGCGATAATTTTTGGAAAATAGTTTCGCGCGCGCCAATGCCACCAATAGTAATTGGCACCACAGCCGCAAGCGCCGAAAGCAGGAACGATAACAAATACGGTGCAAATTTGCCTGTAAAATCCTGCCCTAAAAGCACCATTATGATACACATAACCTGCAACGATTGCACTAAAACGGCTTTGGCGTGCCCCTTAAAAAAGTGCTCGCCAAACTCGCTGAAAAACCTTTTCACCACGAAATAATAAATGGCGCTGCCTGCGACAAATATGGCTAAGGGGATGGTAAAATGTATGGGGATTTGCGGTATGAATAGCTTAAGGCAAACAATTATTAAACCTATGGCCCATAAGCCGCTTAGCCTATCAAAAAATATAGCCCAGAAAACTTTTTTTGCGGGTAGATTAAAGCGTTTTTTCAGCAGGTAAATCTTATAGCCATCGCCACCGATACCACCGGGAAGCAGGAAATTATAAAATATACCCAGCAAGTACAACCTGAAGTTGAACCTGGTATTTAAATTAAGGTTAATTGATTTAAAAAAGCTCAACAACCGCCATGACGAAGCAACCATTGAAAGAAAATAAAAGAAAACACCAGCCAGCATCCAAAAATAATTGGCGTGCACCATGCGGTCTTTGATCTTATTAAAATCAACTTTACTAAAAACATAATAAAGCAGCACCGAAGTAACGGCAAATTTTAATAGCAGCTTGGTAATGCTCCAAAGCCTGTCTTTCCAGGTTTTTGGCTTAATTTCCTCATCTACTTCGTTAACTATGGCGTCTTCAATATTTGTCATGTCGGCTGCAAAAGTAATTAAATTTCTTTTGGTTGAATTGACAGATTATCAGTTGATAAGATAAAGCCACAGTATCAATACGGTTACAAAACCGATTCCCGTTTAACAATTATATAAAACATAACATGCCGCAAGCAAGCCCGCCTAATTTTTAAGCTGGAAATCAGGATGCCCGCATTGCCACATTACAAATACAAGCTGATCGGCGAAATTGGCCCAGGTAACGCTTTTATCTTCGGTAAAATGCCCATCGTCGTAATTTATTTTTAACAATACAGGCTTGTCCGAAGTTGATGCGTTTTGCACGGCAGCCGCAAATTTACCGGGTTGCCATGCCACTACCCGCGGATCGTTCCAACCACCAACACAAATTAAAGCCGGGTATTTTGTACCTTTTACTACGTGCTGAACGCCATCCATTTCATACAGGGCCTTGCATTCCACGCTATCCTTAACTGTGCCAAATTCGGGGATATTTACCGGGCCGTTAGAAGAAAACTCCAGTCGCATGGCATTAGCGCAGCCAACATTGCAAATTGCGGCAGCGTAAAGGTCGGGTCGCTCGGTAATAGCCCGGCTTATCAATATGCCACCGGCACTTGTGCCCATACCCGACATTTTTGAAGGCTTGGTGTACCCGTTTGCTATTAAATACTCGGTACAGCTATTAAAATCCTTCCACGTGTTTGGTTTTGTTGTTTTGAAACCACCTCTATACCAGGCTTCGCCCTTCTCGCTGCCACCACGCACGTGCGGAATAGCCACAATTGCCCCCCTTACAGCTAAAGTGGCTTCAACGTACCAAAACGATGAATAAATGCTTGAACCGTAAGCGCCGTAACCTTCCATCATGCAGGGGTTGTTACCATCGAGCTTAGTGCCTTTGCGATAAGTAATTGAAAGCGGGATCATAACACCATCGTGGCCTTTTACTTCAACCTCCTTAACTTCCAGGTCATTGTACGCGGCCGGGTATGCCGGAGGCTTGTTAAACAAGCCGGGAGAAAATGAATCTGAAGCCGCATCAAAACTAAATTCGGTATTAGGTTTTACCCACGAGGTAATGGTTACTGTGCAAATGTTGGTCTTATTATTCAAACAAGCAACGTTGGTTGAACCTATAAAAGGCAGTTTTATCTCGGTAACCTTGCCCGTACCAAGGGTGTATTTGTATACGTGGCTATTTATGCCATCGCTGTAAGTCATGAGTAAATAGTCCTTACAATGGGTGATCGCTTCCAGCGTTTGATTGCTTTTTTCAGCAGCAACCAGGTGAGCTTTGCTCCAATCGGGATTTTTTATATTAACCGCCACTAACTTATAATTTTTAGCACCGTCATAAGTTATTGCAAAAACACTGTCGCCAATAAATTCCATCCCGCGTACCAGTTTATCTTCGGGCTTACATAACACCTTCCAGTCAATCTTGCCTGTTTTAACCTGGGTTATCGGCGCATAATAAAGTCCAATCTCATTTGCAACGGTACCTTCGCCCGCAAAAATATAGTTTTCGTTATCCTCGGTTAACTGCACAAAAGGGTAAGCGCGGGGTTGAATTTTTAGTTCAGGATAACTCGCATTACTAAAAAAGTCAATATCAGTACTTACATCGGTGTTAACTATATGCAGTTTGGTTTTCGAGTTCAACCTGGCAAGAGGGTCGGTATTATCGGCAGACTTTATCCACAGATACAAGATAGCTTTATCATCAAACGTCCAGGCTTCAGCACCGCGGGTGGGGAATATCTCTTCTTTCAAAAACTGTTTGGTGTCCACATTCATGATCTTCATGGTAGATACTTCGGCCCCCTGTGCTGAATACGCTAAAGCCAGCTGCTTTCCGTTATGACTGGGCACATAGCTTTCCACCGTTAGTGTTTTACCGGGGATGTAGGTTGTAGGGTCGAACAATAACTGTTCGGTGCCGGTAGGCCCCTCGCGGTAATAAAGCTTGCCCACTTTTTCGCCGGGCATTGTCTTTTTGTAAAAAATGCGGCCATTTTCATATACCGGGTTTAAGATACGGGCCGGCTGCAGGCTGTCGAGCATTTTCCATTCGGCAATAAGGCCATCACGGCCGTTTACCTTATTCATTACATTATTGGTGAGATTTGCCTGCTGTTTGAACCACGACACCACTGATGTGTCTTTAAAATCTTCCAGCCACCCGTAAGGGTCTTTATAAGTGGTGCCGAAATAAGTGTGGGTACTATCAACGGTTTTAGTTGCCGGGTATTTAAGCTGGGCAAATGCCGAACATACCCCAAGACAAATTACAAGCAGCATGGCTAATTTTTTCATTGCAGGAAAAGTTTAACAGGTTAATTGTGATTTTTTATTGGATACACTGTGAACCAAAGGGGTAATCAAATATAAAATATTAATAATTAATATAAAATACGGGACTAAATATTATTTAGAAAATAATAGTATTGCAATATTACAGACCCGCCCTGAAACCATTTTCATTTTTAACATAGCCCTAATTTTAAAATCTTATTTTTGCACAAATTTGAAGGGCATGAGTAATGTAAAAGTAGGCCTGGTGCAAATGACCTGCACTGCCGACAAAGAACAGAATTTACAAAAGGCAATAAGCAAAGTACGCGAAGCTGCACAGCAGGGCGCGCAGATTATTTGCTTACAGGAGCTTTTTACCTCGCTATATTTTTGCGATATAGAGGATTACGACAACTTTAAGCTGGCAGAGGCTATTCCCGGCCCTTCGACTGACGCGCTTTCAATATTAGCTAAGGAGTTGAATGTGGTGATCATTGCATCATTATTTGAAAAACGTGCCCAGGGCCTTTATCATAACACAACCGCTGTTTTGGATGCTGATGGCGCTTACTTAGGCAAATACCGCAAAATGCACATACCTGACGATCCGGGTTTTTACGAAAAATTCTACTTTACCCCCGGCGACCTGGGTTATAAGGTTTTTAAAACCAAATATGCTACCATAGGCGTATTAATCTGCTGGGACCAATGGTATCCTGAAGCAGCACGTATTACCGCTTTGATGGGCGCCGAGATACTGTTTTACCCAACCGCTATCGGCTGGGCCACCTCGCAGGATGATGACACCAATACCGAACAATACAATGCATGGCAAACCATCCAGCGCTCACATGCTGTAGCTAATGGCGTACACGTGGTAAGCGTGAACCGTGCCGGGCAAGAAGGTGAACTGAAATTTTGGGGAGGATCATTTGTAGCCAATCCATTCGGTAGGGTATTATACCAGGCATCACATACGAATGAGGAGATCATTGTACAGGAACTGGATCTGGATAAAACGGATTACTACAGGAGCCATTGGCCATTCCTTAGGGACAGGCGGATAGATTCTTATCAGCCAATTACGAAACGTTTATTGGATGAAGAATAATTTTGCTGACTCGCCGGCTAATGCCGGCTTCCATTTTCCCGCCGAATGGCATTCACACACCGCCACCTGGCTTAGCTGGCCGCACAAGGAGGAATCATGGCCGGGCAAGATAGGTACTATCTATAAGCCTTATTGTGAATTTATAAAAGAAGTTTCAAAGGGTGAACTGGTGCGTATTAATGTGGCTGATGAACGAATGGCTGCATTTGCTAAGGGGCAGCTATTGGCTGTTGGAGCTGATTTGAGCAAGATAGAGTTTTTCAATTTCCCTACTAACGATGCCTGGTGCCGCGATCATGGGCCGGCGTTTTTGATAAATGAAGAAACCAAACAAAAGGCCATTGTCGACTGGGGTTATAATGCCTGGGGCGGCAAATATCCGCCGTTTGATCTGGATGATGTGATACCGACCAAGATTGGCGAACGTTTTAATTTAACTGTTTATCATCCGGGTATTGTGATGGAAGGCGGTTCGGTTGATTTTAATGGTAAAGGCACCATATTAACCACTACGGCTTGCCTGCTGAATAAAAACCGTAACCCGCATTTAAATCAACAACAGATTGAAGAATACCTGCAAAATTATTATGGCGCGGAGCAAATTTTATGGCTGGGCGATGGCATTGTGGGCGATGATACCGACGGCCATATTGACGACATTACCCGCTTTGTGAACGAAGATACCGTGGTTACCGTTGTTGAGGAAAACAAACACGACGAGAACTACCACATTCTTCAAGAGAACCTGCAAACACTTAAAACCATGCGCCTGCTCAACGGCAAGCAATTGAATATTATTGAACTGCCAATGCCTGATCCAGTGGTTTATGACGGGCAGCGCCTGCCTGCTTCTTATGCGAACTTTTATATAGCTAACGCTGCCGTAATAGTGCCGACCTACCGTTGCGCTAATGATGATAAGGCCCTTGAAATATTGCAACAATGCTTCCCTGACAGGAAAGTGATGGGCATTGATTCAACCGATATTATATGGGGGTTGGGTAGCTTTCATTGTTTGAGCCAGCAGGAGCCGGAGGTTTAGTTTTTTGTTATGATAAACCAGGGAATATTTAATAAACCCTTTTTTAGATTCACTTTTACCGTATCTCCTATTTTCACTTGATCGTATAAAGCTCCATCGTCCTCTACTTCTTTAATCTGTTGTTCCGGACCCCATGGAGCTAAAGTAAGATAGTAATAATCATGCCGACCATGGTGCGCATGTTTATTAAGTACGGTTGTATTATACACTTGCGTATCTGAATAATCAAATGCACAATTAATTTGGCAGGTACCTCCATAGCCGTAGATTAATGCTATTAAAATTACAAATACGATATCTCCTTTACTTTTTCCTTCCAATGAATCGATACTCACTTTATAAAACGCAGCCGCTACAATAACAATTATCAAAGCAAATGGGAGCCAAAAATGATTCATTTGTAAAAATGTATAATCATCATACGCTATAAAAGCCATAAACATTACAGGAAAAAGAATACCTAAATAAATAGATGTAAAAATACGTGGCTTGTCATTTGAGCTTAGTTTAATTGTTCCTTTACTTAAAAGAATAATAGCTATACCCAACAATGGATACATTAATAAAGCAACAGCATTATTTGTTTTATTATAGAGGTTATAAAAAAGAGCAATTAAACCACCTATTATCCCAACAATATTATAGGCAGCTGTAATGAATTTGGCGTTCTTTACTGGTTTTTCGTTGAAGGATTTTATCGAGTCAATATCTGTGCCTTGTGACATCTGGTTTAAGGTTTTAATCAGGTTCTAAAATATAAAATATTTCTCACATCAACTATAAATTCCTCCCCTTCAAAAAATCTCCCCGGAATTTTCACCGACCTATTTTTGCCCTTTACCGACTTGTTTAATCATGCCGCCTAATACCCATAGGCTTGCCTTGTTTGTTGCGGTACATTTGACATAACATTTAATTACAACAACGTCATGGAAAATTATATAGATAACACACCACGCAAATACAATAAAAATACGGTATTAGGTTTTATACTGTTGTTTGTTGGCCTGGGTATATTACTAAAACACAGCGCGTTCTTTTTATTCCCGCACTGGTTAATTAGCTGGCCGTTTATCCTTATCATCATCGGCCTTGCAATAGGCGCCAAAAATAATTTCCAAAAATCAAACTGGATTTTCCTGACAGCGCTTGGCGTTCTGTTTTTAATTCCTAATATTATACCTTCGTTACACTTGGTTATACTGTGGCCGCTTATATTGGTTGCCGTAGGCATTAGAATGCTAACCAGGCATAACCAGCGCTGGAACGGCCAGAACTGGGAAAAACGTAACGATGAGCAATTTCATAGTTTTGATAAAAATATTTAAAAGAATAACAACATCATGAGCATTAATATAGATGATCAGAACCCTGGTGTAAATCCTAACCCGCACAGCAACGGAAAAATATTGGTAGGCTTGCTGCTGATGGTTTTAGGTGTAGGGTTCCTGCTTCAACAACTCGACTTTTTCTTCATACCTCACTGGCTGTTCTCATTTCCAATGGCCATGATCGTATGGGGGCTTTATATAGGCGCTAAGCATAATTTCCGTAATTCGGCATGGTTCATTGTTACACTTGTTGGCCTGGTTTGGATATCGAACGATATTGCGCCCGGCTACAATTTACATGCTATTATGTGGCCCGTTGCCATTATTGCATTCGGTATTTGGCTTATTATACGCCGCAACCATGCCTGGGACACCAACAAATCGAACAAATGGGAAGCAAAATGGGACAGCAGCAAATACAAGAACGGTAACCCGTTTGAGCCTATAATAAACCCTGTTACGCCCGTTGAACCTGTTGATGCCGAAGGGCCGACAGTAGTATCGCCCACCGGTTCAACAACCATACCGCCTGCAAGCAGTGCGTTTAACAACCCCTTACGCGGCGATGATTATTTAGACGCGGTATCGGTTTTTGGAGGGGTGAAAAAAACCATCCTTTCAAAAAACTTCAGGGGTGGCGAAATAGTGAATATTTTCGGCGGGGCCGAACTCGACTTTACACAGGCTGATATTCAAGGTCGCGTGGTAATTGACATTACGCAGATCTTCGGCGGCACCAAGATCATTGTGCCATCAAACTGGCAGGTAGTGTCGGACCTGGCCGCTGTGTTTGCCAGTGTGGATGATAAACGCATAAAAACAACCGCATCGCCCGACAGTAACAAATTACTGGTACTTAAAGGCGTATCGATATTTGCAGGCGTAGATATACGCAGCTACTAGCCCCACCCATACCCTCCCCGGTAGGGAGGGCTTTAAAAAATTTCCCTATCGGGGAGATTTAGAATGGGCTAAAAAGTAAACTATTTAAAATTTAAAAGTCTCCCCTACCGGGGGAGATTTAGAGGGGGCTAAGTTTTGGCTATATCACAAACAACATCAAGACTATATATGGGTTTATCGGCCTGTGCCCTTTTATGGGCGGGGGTGCAAACCTATATTGTACATAGTTTTGGTTTTATATGGTATATAGCCATAACCGATGGCATTGTTAACACCATATTGCTTTCGGCTGCGTGCTGGCTCATCAACAATAACCTGCGTTATTACCAACCGGGCAAGGGCAGCTATATGAACCTGCTGATGTGGTGTTTGTCGCTGGCGGGTATATGTACTGCCGGTTGTCGCTGGATAATCCCCTACCTGAGCATGAGCTCGGTTTACATGGTGTTTTTAACCAACTCGTTAACCATACGCTTTTGCACCGATTTTTTAGCTTTGGGCTGGATGGCTGTGGTAAGTATGCTATATTACACCCAACTGGATCATAAGGAAACGGAAAAACGCAAATCAGAAGCTGAAAAACTGGCCCGCGATGCCGAACTATATAACCTGCGCCAGCAATTACAACCGCACTTTTTATTCAACAGCCTTAACTCTATAAACGCGCTGATAGGCTTTAAGCCCGAGCAGGCGCGTAAGATGATACACCAACTATCCGACTTTTTACGCGGGACTTTGAAAAAGGACGATCAGTTATTGGTGCCGCTGGTGGATGAATTGCAGCATTTAAATTTATACCTCGATATAGAAAAGGTACGCTTTGGTCACAGGCTTGAAACTGAAATAAGCTGCGATGAGCATTGCAACGAAGCCATGCTGCCATCGTTATTATTACAGCCGATAGTGGAGAACGCCATTAAGTTCGGGCTGTATGACACGACTGAAAAGGTAACGGTCAGCATCCGTGCCGAGATAGATGGCAACAACCTGGTGGTGATGATACAAAACCCCTACGACCCGCAAACCACCCGCCCAAAAGGCACCGGTTTTGGCTTACGCGGCGTACAGCGCAGGCTATATTTACTATTCGCGCGCAACGACCTTATGGAAACTCATCAAAATGATAATATATTTACAACCATTATAAAAATTCCGCAGGTATGAAACGCGTTTTAGTTATTGACGACGAGCCATTGGCACGCATGGTTGTTTTAGAATATTTACAGGATTTTGCCGACCAATTAGAAGTTATACAGGAATGTAACGATGGCTTTGAAGGATTAAAGGCCATACAGCAGCACCAGCCCGACCTGGTTTTTTTGGATGTGCAAATGCCCAAAATAAACGGCTTTGAAATGCTGGAACTGGTTGACAACCCGCCATCGGTAATTTTCACCACCGCGTTTGATGAATACGCCATAAAAGCCTTCGAGGCCCATGCGGTTGATTACCTGTTAAAACCCTTTAGCAAGGAGCGCTTTAACAAGGCCATTGAAAAATATTTGTCGCAGGCACCTGTCGCGGCACAACACGCTAAAAAGACGGAAGACCTGTTGGAAGCCGTAGCCAACTCGCCCGCGCAACATGAACGCATTGTGGTAAAAACAGGCACTAAGGTAAAGATCATCCCCGTACAGGACGTGATATACCTGCAGGCCGATGACGACTACGTAAGCGTTTTTACTGCTGAAGGCTCATACCTGAAAAATAAAACCATGAACTTTTTTGAGCAAATGCTCGACCCACGCTATTTTGTACGCGTACACCGCTCCTACATCATTGCTATACAACAGATCACCCGTATTGATCCGTATGAAAAGGATAGTCACCTGGCTATTTTGAAATCAGGCGCTAAGATACCGGTGAGTAAAACGGGTTATGTGAAGTTGAAGGGGGTTTTGGGGATATAATAACCTGTTTGTCATTGCAAGAAGGAACGACAAAGCAATCGCGAACTATGCATGCGTGCGATTGCTTCGTACCTCGCAATGACAATATTTTATATGCGAACATAGACTTCCTTAATCATGCAAATCACCTTCCAACCTGCAACGCTTGATGAACATTTTGAGCAGATAATAGCACTGCAAAGGCAAAACTTGTATAAGTCGCTTAGCGCTGAACGGCAGGCGGAACAGGGGTTTGTGTTTGCTGAACATACTGTAGATCTATTAAAATCAATGGCATCGCATTTACCGCAGATAATTGCTTTGGCTGATGGTAAAGTTGTGGGGTATAATTTAGCTATGTCGGCATTAATGAAGAATGAACTGCCGTCATTGGCACCTATGTTTGCAGAGTTTGAGAAATGCATTTATAAAGGCGGCAAGCTTACCGATCATCGGTATGTGGTAGGCGGACAGGTTTGTGTGGATAATGATTTTAGGGGAATGGGCTTGTTAAGTAAGTTGTATAACGCAACTAAAATCCACTTGCCCGAGGATTATGAGTTATTGGTAACTGAGGTATCAACACGGAATAAAATATCACTTAAGGCTCATCAAAAAATGGGGTTTGAGGTCATTCATACTTACGATGATGGGGTTGAGTTGTGGGATGTGATTGTTTGGGATATGGGAGTTTGAAGGTTTTATTGGTAACAACACGAACAAAGGCTAAAGCTAATGTTTCTCGTTGAATATAATGCTGTGGCCCGCTCATTGCCGCGGGTGGCTACTACTTTTTTCTTGATAAAAAAGTAGCAAAAAATCAAGAAAGAGGGGATGCTTCCTCCCACAGGCCATACTCCCGGCTCGCCCCCTCTTTCGGGAGGGCCATTGCGCTCTTTTTTGTCTATTCCACCAACAACACCAACCAGGCTTCCGTTACTTTGCCCTCATCGAGCAGCGCTTTGGCTTTTAAATGTAGTTGCAGCTCGCGGGTTTGGCCGTCTCTGATGGTGGCACTAAGCAGGTTCTTTATTTCTGATGTTTGCGCATAGGCTTTAATATCGCTATCTGTGGGTAAGACTTCTACATTGCCTAATTGGCCGAGGTTGTTGCCGGTAAGTATTTTGGAGTTGCGGATACCGTGCGGCAGGGCATCAACGCCTATGCCGATCGTACTGACAGGTTTGGCTACTTTGAACAGGTTATCGGCTGTTACGCGGCAGTACCAGTCGCCGCCGAGGCGGGCCACGAGGTTAATTTTTGCCTGGTCAATCTGTCCGTTGGCATCTAAAATATCTTCGTTGATATGGATAACCTTGATCTCGGCTATCACTAAATTCCCAGCACCGGGGGTATCGGCTAAGTGGATAATATCTCTTACCACACACTCAAACTGTACGTATGATTCGGCTACGCGGGGTGGTTTAACCAGGTCGGAAGCAAGGGGCGTTAGTCCTGATTTTATGAATTCATTAACGCCTTTTGCATATTCCACGCTTGAAAGTGATACCTGCTGTACCATGTCGTAATTCACAATGTTTATTACACATTCTGGGACTTCCTTTAGGTTTTCCAGCGTATGCTTGGTGGTATTATCCCTCACCCTGCGCGACGGCGAGAACACACACACCGGCGGATTAACGCTGAACACGTTAAAAAAACTGAACGGACTTAGGTTAACGTTCCCGTCTTTATCTACGGTTGATGCAAAGCATATTGGTCGTGGCGCTACTGAATGGTTGAGGTAGCTTTGTATTTGGAGCGGTGTGAGGTCGGATGTATGGAACGATTTCATTTTTGTTGGAAAGTTGTAAGGTTGAAAAGTTGGAAAGTTATTTTTTCTTCTTGTCAGCCTCGAATTTTCTTAAATAATCTATTAAAGATTTGGTCTTACCTGAAAATTCAATACTCTTAGCGTATAGGTCTTCAAAAACATCATTAGTTATTTTTCCGGCAGCATTAAGTATAACTAATTTGTTCCTAAATTCGCCCGACGAACCTTTCGCATAATTTAGGAATCTCACAAAATCTGGATTGTTATTATATTCAAATCCTTCGGCAATATTGTCCGACATTGAGCAGGCCGATCTTCTTATTTGATCTTTCATTCCCCAATCTGATTTAAGAGGTTCGCTATCGCACAAAAAATAAATCTTTATAGCTATAGAATTTGCGATTTTCCAGATTTCCAAATCTTCAAACCGTTGCACTTTACTCATATACTCAAACAGCTAACTTTAAAACTTTCCAACCTTACAACTTTCCAACTTTTTTCAAAGCCAGGATCGAAAAATCACTTTCCGACTTTTTAATAATATTCCCTAACACCCCTAATCCTGTTATCTCCATTTCAACCAAATCATTGGGCTGCAGCCATTGGGTTTGGTAGTTGGGATCGTTCAATAAACCGGTACCATTTAGTTCCAAAAAGCAACCAGTGCCTACTGTTCCTGAACCAATTACATCCCCCGGCAGAATATCGCAACCGTAGGCGCAGCGCTCGATGATCTCGGCAAATGTCCAGTCCATATCGGCCATATTGCCTGCCGATACCTGCTTGCCGTTTACATGGCATACCATTTTCAAATTATAATTATTGCCGGTGTGGCCGGGTTTGGTATCGGTTTTATATTGTTCCAGTTCATCGGGCGTTACCAGCCAGGGGCCGATAACGGTGCTAAAGTCTTTGCCTTTTGCGGGGCCGAGGTTGAGCAGCATTTCTTCCATTTGCAGGGTGCGGGCGCTCATATCGTTCATGATCATGTAGCCGGCGATATAACTATCCGCATCAGCGGCTTTGATGTTGCGGCCTTTTTTACCAATGACCACAGCCACTTCCAATTCGAAATCAAGCTTTTGGAAATGGTCGGGCATGCACTCAATTTCGCCGGGGCCCTGTATGGCGTTGTGATTAGTGAAATAAAATATCGGGTATTGGTCGAACTCGGGTATCATATCCACACGGCGGTTGCGGCGCGCAGCAGCTACATGCTGGCGGAAGGCATAGCCGTCGCGGCATGATGAAGGGTGCGGAACGGGTGCTATCAATTCATAAAACAACTCTTCCTTAGCCTCCATCTTTCCCGATATAATGGCTGCGTTCACTTTTTTAGCGCGATCCATCAGTTCGTCGCCGCCCCATAAAAATTCGTTCATGTTGTCGGGCAGTAATTTATCGCACGAGTTGAGATTGTAAATATGGCCGTTTATATAAATCCCCAGGTGCTCCCGGTCTTCGGTTTTGTAGGATACTAATTTCATGTAGTTTATGATTGGTGTGGCAAAGCTAAGGAATTTTACAGCCCCACCCAAACCCTCCCCGGAAGGGAGGGCTTTTAAAAAGTCGCCCCTACCGGGGGAGATTATTCACATATTATTTTTTTAACAGGTGTTCATGATTGCTCCGCAATTTAGAGGGGGCTTGCATATCCCAAATAAACCGTCTAACTTTGTGACAACAATTATGAGCATACAAAAACATTTTCTTTTTTCCCTTGGCCTCACTTCAATGAGTGATGCTTCTTCTTTCAGGGATGCTGTGCTTAGCAAAATTGTGCTCGCTCAATACTAATTGGTATCTTCATAGGGTTATCAAAGCCCCTGCTTCTTACATAGCTTTTTAAACTTTATTAGTTTTTAAAACGTTAATAATAAACCAATTATTAAATCATGCCATTATACCACACATTAGGAAAAATTCCGCACAAACGGCATACGCAATTTCGTAAGCCCGATGGCACTTTATATGCCGAGGAACTGGTTTCCACCGAAGGTTTTTCGAGCCTTTATTCGCTGGTTTATCATGCTTATCCGCCTACTATTGTAAAAGAACTGGGCGAGCCGTACAGCGTTGAGCCAAAAATTGCGCGTGAGAAGCATTTGAAGCACACCAGCCTACTAGGGTTTAAGGTACCGCCGGAAGATGACTATTTAAAAAGCCGCAAACCTGTATTGGTGAACAGCGACCTGCATATCTCGCTGGCCGCCCCGCGTAAATCGATGACCGACTACTTTTACAAGAACAGCCAGGCCGATGAGGTGGTGTTCATCCACGAAGGTACTGGCACGCTGAAAACAGGCTTCGGCAACATAAAATTTGAGTACGGCGACTATTTGGTGATACCCCGCGGTACCATTTACCAGATGGAGTTTGACACGCCCGATAACAGATTGTTTATTGTAGAAAGCTTTAGTCCTATCCGGCCGCCAAAGCGGTACCGGAATGCTTACGGGCAGTTGATGGAGCATTCGCCTTATTGCGAGCGTGATATTAAGCGCCCTATCGACCTGGAAACACATGATGAGCATGGCGATTTTAAGATACTGATAAAGAAACAGGGATTGATCTATCCATACATCTACGGCACACATCCGTTTGATTTTGTGGGATGGGATGGTTTTCATTATCCATGGGCGCTATCGATACATGATTTTGAGCCGATAACGGGGCGCGTGCATCAACCGCCACCGGTACATCAAACATTCGAGGGCAACAACTTTGTTATTTGCTCATTTGTACCGAGGAAATTTGATTACCATCCATTAAGCATACCCGCCCCATACAACCACAGCAACGTTGATAGCGACGAGGTGTTGTATTATGTAGATGGGGACTTTATGAGCCGTAAACACGTGGTTAAAGGACAGATCACCCTGCACCCCGGCGGTATACCGCACGGGCCTGCTCCCGGCGCTGTAGAGCGCTCGATAGGCAAAGAAAGCACGGACGAACTGGCCGTGATGATAGACCCCTTCCGTCCGCTGATGATAACGGAGGAAGCATTAAAAATTGAGGACGAGAATTATTATAAGAGTTGGGCGGAGTAAGAACCAGCCCCACCCAAACCCTCCCCGGAAGGGAGGGCTTAAAACCATTTTAAAAAATTAAATTATGAGTATATTAATTGAAGATAATAAAAAAATCTCCCCTACCGGGGGAGATTTAGAGGGGGCTGATTTCCTACCCTTAAACGGTACCGATTATGTTGAATTTTACGTAGGCAACGCCAAACAGGGGGCCCATTATTATAAAACCGCTTTCGGTTTCCAGGACTTGGCTTATGCTGGGCCAGAAACGGGCGTTCGCGACCGTGCATCATACGTTTTACAACAGGGTAAAATACGTATTGTATTGACTACCCCGTTGCACTCCACCCACCCAATTGCCGAGCATATTAAAAAACATGGCGATGGCGTAAAGGTATTGGCGCTTTGGGTTGACGATGCATATGATGCTTACCAGCAAACTACCAGTCGTGGCGCAAAGCCTTACCAGAAACCACAAACCATGACCGACGAGTTTGGCGAAGTACGCACCAGCGGCATTATGCTTTATGGCGAAACGGTGCACCTTTTTATTGAACGTAAAAATTATAATGGCCTTTTTCTACCCGGCTACAAGGAACATAAAACGGTGTACAACCCAACGGATACAGGCTTGTTGTATGTTGACCATTGCGTGGGCAACGTAGGCTGGAACAAAATGAACGACTGGGTGAATTTTTATGAAGACACAATGGGTTTCAAAAACATCCTGACATTTGATGACAAGATGATCTCCACCGAATATTCGGCGCTGATGAGTAAAGTAATGAGCAATGGCAACGGCTATGTGAAATTCCCGATAAATGAACCGGCTGAAGGCAAGAAGAAATCGCAGATTGAGGAATACCTGGAATTTTACGAAGACGAAGGCGTACAGCACATGGCTTTGGCTACGCACGATATTGTGAAAACTGTAACCGAATTGCAAAGTCGTGGTGTGGAGTTTTTGACCGTGCCTACTAGCTATTACGATGAATTAACCGACCGTGTGGGCCATATTGATGAAGATTTGGGGCCACTGAAAGAACTGGGCATATTGGTAGACCGTGATGATGAGGGATACCTGTTACAGATATTCACCAAACCGGTTGAGGACAGGCCGACGCTGTTTTTCGAGATCATCCAGCGTAAAGGTGCGAAATCGTTCGGTGCGGGGAACTTTAAGGCGTTGTTTGAGGCGATTGAAAGAGAACAAGATTTGAGGGGGAATCTTTGATTTCGGATTTCGGATGTTCAATTTCGAATTTATCTCAGCCCCGGTTTTCCGGGGCTTTTTTATTGTTAAAAGTTATTGTTAAATTGCATTATAAATTTCGGCATGAGCATAAAAGAAGATTTTCATCATTTAATAGACATTATTGAAGATGAGCAGGTTTTAAATGGTTATTACCAATTGATTAAATTAAATACCGGTGAATACGGACAATTATGGAATAACCTTACTGAGGAGCAAAAAGCTGAATTGCTTATAGCGTATGATGAAAGTTTTGATCCTCGAAATTTAATATCGCATGAAGAAGTAAAAAAGCAGCATGAAAAATGGTTAAAACCGTAGTTTGGCGGCGCAAAGCCAATAAGGAGTTTAATGCCATTATTAGTTATTTACAAGAAAACTGGGGTGAAAATGTAACCAGTGCTTTTGTCAAAAAAGCCTACCAAACAATTGACCTTTTAAGCCAATACCCCCATATGGGTACATTGGAGAATTACGAGAAACAAATAAGAGGATTTGTTATAACTAAACATAACACTTTGTTTTATAGAGAAGAGTCAGAAGAATTAATTTTGTTAAACTTTTTTGACAACAGGAAACATCCTAATAAGCGATCTGATATTTAGGCTTCTAACCCTTAATTGGCGTCAAAATGAAAAAGCTACTATTAGCCGCAGTCATACTTTCAGCAAGTATGGTTTGCCATGCGCAGGATTCAACCAAAACAAAACCGGTTTATGATGCCGCGTTGGCTAAAAAATTAGGAGCCGATGAGTATGGGATGAAAAAATATGTACTGGCTTTTTTAAAGCGGGGACCACATCGATTAACTGACTCGGTTGCGGCTATGAAGTTGCAAATGGCGCACCTTAAAAATATAGGCAAGCTTGCTGCCGAAGGAAAGTTGATAGTTGCCGGTCCGTTTTTGGACGACCAGGACATAAGGGGAATATTTATTTTTAATGTTGAAACCGTTGAGGAAGCTAAAAAACTTACCGAAACCGACCCGGCTATACAAGCGGGTTCGTTGGTGATGGAATTGCATCCCTTTTATTGCTCGGCCGCGCTGATGGAGGTGGTTCCTATTCATAATACTATCCAAAAAGAAAAAATTACCGATTAACGAAACCTTGTTTTTACTACTCTCGTTTAAACAACAAAATTCATCTGTAAATTCAATTCCGGAGGCTATGTATTTAAGTCTGCTGGAATAGCTGCATTCCGGGCGGAAGTGTGGACGCCGCTCCCCTAATTGGGGAATTTATTTTTTGTCCCTGCTCCCCATTTTTATTCTCCTTTTTCTACCTTTAGCCAACCATGTTTGTAACAGAAATAATACAAGTATTAACGAACAAATCGAACCCTGCTAACCTTGAAGGAATGAGGCGTTTTGGCATTGATAGCTCGAAAGCGCTTGGTGTGCCTATGCCCGAAGTACGCAAACTGGCCAAATCCATAAAAAAAGACCATGTTTTGGCGCTTGAGCTTTGGGAAACGGGCATACGTGAGGCCCAGATATTGGCATCGCTAATAGATGACCCGAAGCTGGTTACATCGCTGCAAATGGATACCTGGGTTAAGGATTTTAATAGTTGGGACCTGTGCGACCAGGTATGCGGGAACTTGTTCGACCGCACTCCCTACGCTATGGAAAAGGCACTTTTATACAGTTCGAACAATGAGGAATTTATAAAACGGGCAGGCTTTGTTTTAATGGCTGCCTTTGCTGTACACAACAAAAAAGCTGATAATGAACTATTTATTGGCTTGTTACCGGTGATTGAACGCGAGGCGTGGGATGACCGTAATTTTGTAAAAAAGGCGGTGAATTGGGCGTTATGGCAAATCGGCAAAAGGAACCCGGAATTGAGGTTAGCGGCTATTGCATCCGCTAACAGGATATTACTACAAAACACCAGGGCCGCGAGGTGGATAGCCGCAAACGCGCTAAGGGAATTAGCAGCCGCCTGAGTGTGGAAAGCCTGATGCCCTACATTAGGAAGCAAACACCTGTGGAAAAATAAAAAATTGATAAAAATTTCATAATAAGCAATATTATAATCCCCTAATATTGCGTAATACTATATTAAACCTTCCATCAAATTCGACCAATTTCAACCAAATTACACCCGATCTATTAGCTAAAACATCAGGATTTTCAATTAAATTAAACTAATAGTTACCCCGCTGTGCTGTTAACAAGTTTAATCGCTAATTAAATGGCACGTTTATGGCTATTTCTACAAGTAATAAGGCACCTGCTTTGGCAGTTAACTTAAGCGCTATCATAATTTTAGCCTGTTTACAACCTACAGTTTTTATTAAAAGGATAAATTTATTTATGGCATTAACTTTACCGGTTACAGTATTTATGGAGTTATTAAAATGAGTTTTAAAGAAGATCACGATTCACTAAATAGTGCTTCCTATTTTGCTCATGTTATCAATAACATAAACGCGGGCATATGGGAATACAACGTCAACACTAACGAGGTTAACTGGTCCGACGGTTTTTACCGTGTTTTGGGCTATGAACCCGGTGAGATCGAGAGCTCATATAGTTTTTTTTATGACCAGGTACTGTATCACGGCGATAAAAAGCTATTCGCCAAATCCATTAACGATCGCAATACCAACACCTCGACCGTACAGGTAAGGCTGTTAACCAAGAATGATGGCTACCAATGGTTTGAGAACGTAAGCCGCAGAAGCGACGACCCTGCAAACCCGCAAATATACGGCTCATTAACCAATATCCATTTTCATAAGCTGGCCGAGCTGCAATCGGCACAAAAAGAGACTTTATTTTTTGAGGGCGGCAAAATAGCACGTGTAGCCGTATGGGAAGCCGATGTTTCGTCAATGAACTTAACGCTTTCATCAGAAGGTTACGAATTGTTCGATCTGAATAGCGCGGCAAAATTAAGTATTGACGATGCGGTTAGCTTTTTCGAACCTGATTATCGCCCTATTGCTGCCAGCGCTATTGAAAATATCATTAAACTGTGCAGGTCATTCGACCTTGAACTGTGTTTCCGCAGTGCTAAGAACCGTGTATTTTGGGTGAGGTTTAAAGCCATTCCTATTATCAACGATTATGGTAAATGTATCAGCATCCGTGGCATTATACAGGATATTGACCAGGCCAAAAAACGCGAGGTTATCGCACAAAACGCGTTAAACCTGTCGAACGATCAGAACAAGCGCCTGCAAAACTTTGCCTACATCGTATCCCACAACCTGCGTTCACACACCGGTAACCTGGAGTTTATGGTGAACCTGTATAACGACAGCGAATCAAAAGAAGAACGCGCCGAAGTATTTGAACACATCAAGTCGATCAGTTCGAGCCTGAACACTACGGTTAAGCATTTGGAAGAAGTTGTTAAAATTCAGGCAGAAATAAATAAGGATAAAAAAGTAGTTGATTTCCAGGAGACGTTTGAAACCATCATCCGCGCGCTTAAAGGAAATATTAACGACCTGAATGCCAAGATAGAATACGATTTTAGCAAGGCCCCCGAAATAAATTATATCCCGGCATACCTGGAAAGCATAATGCAAAACCTGCTTACCAATGCCTTAAAATACAGCGCGAAGAACCGCCAGCCGCTTATCAGGTGCCATACCTTTAAAATGAACAGCCATATTTATTTAATTTTTGAGGATAACGGCATGGGCATAGATATGGAGCGCTTTGGGAATGATGTATTCGGCATGTACAAAACCTTCCATCAAAACAGCGATGCTAAGGGCATAGGACTTTTCATCACCCGCAACCAGGTTGAATCATTAGGCGGTACCATAAAATTGGAAAGTACTGTTGATGTGGGAACGAAGTTTACGATTAAACTCACGTAAGCATTGAGTGAGTTAGCGAATGAGTGATTGAGTGAATTACTTAGCGCATGAATAATTGAGTGATGGCGCTTTTATTCGCTCATTCACTAAATCACTCATTCACTAATTGCTTTTTTCCTTCACGATAACGTAAACATCCTCATTATCCTTTTTCATGAGGTATTTTTCGCGGGCGAATTTTTCGAGCTGCTGGGGGTTTGAGGTGAGTTCGCTAAGGTCCTTGTTTACCTTTTCGGTTTGTTTGGTGTAAAAGGCTTTCTCCTGTTTTAGTTTTGATAGTTGCTGGTGAGATTCATATTGCGACAGCAGATCGTTCTTATCAAAGAACAGCATCCACACTATAAAAGCCGCCGTAACCCAGAAAAACTTATTCTTAAAAAGGAAAAATAACCGCTGCATACAACAGGAAATAAATTTGATTTAAAATTAAAGCAAATGTTTGAATGCCGCAAGGGGGATTATTAACTTATTAACAAAGCCCCCTCCGCCCCCTGAAGGGGGAACTTTTGATTAGCATAAACAAAACTTGTCATCCTGAGCGAGAGCGAAGGATCTTCTGCTACGGACAGATTATCCGTCTGCATGGCGTAGAAGATGCTTCACTACGTTCAGCATGACAAATGTTTAGAATTAGTCCCTTCTGCCACCTCTGCGGCCCCAGCTGCTGCCTTTACTTGCGCCGCTCATGCCGCTGCCGCCTGAACTGCTGGTGCTGCTGCTACCGGTATTTCCTTTGCTGCCACGGGCTTTGTCGCTGCGGCCGTAGCCACGCCCGCGTTTCTGGCCACCGCCGCCTTGTTTGGCAGCTTCGGCTTTAGCTACCATGCTTTGTGGGCTCATTGGGTATGGATGAGCTTCGT
The DNA here is from genome assembly GCA_903915155.1 of uncultured Mucilaginibacter sp. Taxonomy (GTDB): domain Bacteria; phylum Bacteroidota; class Bacteroidia; order Sphingobacteriales; family Sphingobacteriaceae; genus Mucilaginibacter. The sequence continues at coordinate 5,159 of CAIWRU010000025.1, read as the reverse complement.
TTACAGGTATCTGTTTGGTGATGAGCTTATGAATATCTTTCAAAAACTCAATCTCTTCAGAGTCGCAAAAAGATAGTGCTATACCACTTGCCCCTGCCCTGCCGGTACGACCGATGCGGTGCACATAGGTTTCGGGGATGTTAGGCAGTTCGTAGTTAATTACGTGGGTAAGGTCGTCAATATCGATACCACGGGCGGCAATATCGGTAGCTATTAAAACGCGCGTAGTGCGGTTCTTAAAGTTACTCAATGCACGCTGGCGAGCATTCTGCGATTTGTTACCGTGGATTGCCTCGGCGGTTATGCCTACGCGTACCAGGTCCTTTACCACCTTATCGGCACCATGTTTGGTACGGGTAAACACCAACGCGGTTTTAATGTCCTTGTCTTTTAATATATGTGCAAGCAAAGCGCGTTTATCGTTCTTCTCCACATAAAAAAGCTCCTGCTGAATAGTATCGGCAGTTGATGACACCGGTGTAACCTCTACCTTTTCGGGGCGGGTTAATATGGTATCGGCCAAGTTTTGAATTTCTTTAGGCATGGTAGCCGAGAAGAACAGCGTTTGCCTTTTTTGCGGAACCTTGGCAATCACTTTTTTAACATCGTTTACAAAACCCATATCCAGCATACGGTCGGCTTCATCCAGTACCAGCATTTTTATATGGTCGAGGTGAACATAGCGCTGCTGCATCAAGTCTAACAAACGACCGGGTGTCGCAACTAAAATATCAACGCCTCTTTTTAAGGCATCAACTTGTGGATTTTGCGATACCCCGCCGAAGATCACCAGGTGTTTTAAGCCGGTGTGCCTGCCGTAAGCGGCAAAGCTTTCGTCTATCTGTATGGCCAGCTCGCGGGTTGGGGTTAATATAAGCGCCTTTATGGTTTTTTGCTCCTTGTGCTGCAGCCTGTCGTTATATAACAGTTGTAAAATAGGAATAGCAAAGGCAGCGGTTTTACCGGTACCTGTTTGCGCGCAGCCCAAAAGGTCGCGTTGTTGTAATATAATGGGGATGGATTGCTCCTGTATTGGCGTTGGTGTGGTGTATCCCTCAGTTTTTAAAGCCCTGAGTATAGGCTCAATTAATTTTAAATTTTCGAATGACATGTAATGTTTTTAATATATGTGCTAACGCGGTTGCATAGCGGATCTGAAGAGTCTGTCGTTGATGATCAAAGCCGTAAGCGTACGGGTATTATTGGCAAATATACGGTTTTTTATTGGGATTGTGTTTTTGAAGGGGAATATGACACGAGGGAGTTAATATCGAACACCGAATGTTGAATATCGAACATCGAAGTTTAGACTTCATTAATATCACTATTATAATTTCCTTTTTGTTATAGCAACTGTCGTGTTTGAGAATTTATCATGCAAACCTCTGCTTGTAAAAAAGGTAAATGCTTCAAAAGGAATAAGCCTTGTTAACGTACGGACGACAATATCTTTTAAAGCCGGTTTATTCCCGTCATCATTTATAACTGTAGTTTCGGTAAGCAGCTTGGCGGGCGTAATGCCAAAAACACCTTCGTATATCAAGTAATAAATCACCCTGAAAAAAATAACTGTACCGAAGAAAAAACTTTCTGAAACCGATCGGGTATCGAAAAAAGGGTTCGTCTGCGGGCCGGTTTTTAATTGGATAATTAAACTGATCAATGGTGCAAAAATCATTATAGCGATAATCGTATCTACAACGGGGTGCAAAAATCTTTGCCAAAGTGATGCAGATTTAAAATATAAAATTTTAGCATCGCCCTCGCCATAAAATTCCGCTTGCAGTTCCATTTCAGAATTTAAATACCGCAGAATTTTGTAGGATATATAGATCCAGCAGAATTGGATGATCCAACCAATGCTATCGTATAGTAATCTTTTAGCGGTGAATAGTTTAAATGAGGGTATGGATAAGAGAACAACCGCGCTATAAAAATAGCCTGCTATATTACATAGAAAAATAACAGCCATTACAAGTCGTATTAACCTGGTTTCTTTGTGTTGGTTAGTGGCGTATAATAACACGCCTAATAAAAGCAACACATCAAAAAAACCATTGATATAATTAATACCATTCATAGAAGAAATTAAATGCTGCCCAGATACCCAACCTAAAGCTAAAGGACTAAATAATTGCTTAATTATTAACACATTCATGTTATGCGATAAGAAGAACAAGTCGTTAACTAATGCGGCGACTGAAACAATAAAGCAAAAGATTGTAATTAGCGTGGGGATATTATATTTTTTAACATGATGTGGTTAGGTACTTTTAAATCACAATAAAATTAAGTTTTTTATTGAAAAGAATTAAGGGTTTCAGCGTCAACAGTATCTTTTTGCCCGGAACATGAAATAAATATATCTTTATAACATGGAACCTGAATTTATCACCTACCAAAAATTTAATGATATTGAGTTAGCCAATGAGCTTATTGGGGTGCTGAGCGAAAATAATATTCCTTATACGACGGAAGAAGAAGCACCCGTTTTTGATCCCTCGTTCTCATTTAGGGAAATTGTAACCGAATATGCCGTAAAAATAAATGCCGCAGATTTTGAACGTGTGAACCAGCTTTTAGCCGAAAGCGAGAAAGACAATGTAAATAACGCTGACAAGGATTACTACCTGTTTACGTTTACCGATGCTGAACTGATGGAAGTGATAACCAAAGCCGATGAATGGAGTGCGTTCGATAACCAACTTGCCCAAAAAATAATGGCCGACAGGGGCAAATCAATAACTGATGAACAAATAAGCCGCATTAAAGAGGAAAGAATTGAAGAGTTAAAAAAGCCTGATGCACCACAAACCAGCTGGATAATTATTGGTTATATAAGTGCTTTTTTAGGTGGCCTGATCGGGATATTTATTGGTTGGTATTTGGCATCCTACAAGAAAACGTTGCCTGATGGCCAAAAAGTTTATGGTTATACCGAACATGACCGGAAACAAGGCCAACGCATATTCTTTATTGGCATAGTAGTTCTGTGCATAGGGGTTATAATGAAGGTAATGGCAATTTATAATTCCTGAGCACCAGGTACTGCCGCTTCTTCTTTCCGCTTTAAATACGAATTAATAAGTATAATAAACATACCTGCCATTATCGGCATATCGGCCACGTTGAATACGCCGGTTTGGAAGATGATAAAATCAATGTGCATAAAATCTGTTACCGAGCCGTGGATCATACGGTCGTACAAATTACCCACGCCGCCACCTATGATGAGGATGATGCCTAAGAGCGTGTATTTGGTGATCTTAGTGTTAATAATGATGTAAACCAAAGCGCCTAAAATAGCCAGCAAAGGCAATATTACAAGCAATATAGTGCGCACCGGGCCGCCCAGGGTATCGCCCAAACTTAAAAACGCACCGGTATTTTCGGCTTTTTCGATTGTAAAATGATTGCCTAAGTAACCTATTACTTTGTTATCGGGTATATCGCGGCGGACGATGGTTTTTGAAACCTGGTCGCAGCCGATGTTAAGGGCAAGGATAAATAGAATGAGTATAGCTCTGTAAAACTTGTTTACTTTCATGGGGGACAAAGATAACCGCTGATTTTGAATGATTAGGGTGATTTCGCTGATTTTTTTGTTTGAACCATAGTTTTTGTCTGAACCATGATTTATTGGATTAAAGGATTCCCTTGATTTAATAAATCTGGCATCCTGTTAATCCTTCAATCAGGAAAATCATGGTTCAGACAAAAAAAGCCCCGGTAAACCGGGGCTTCATATGCTTTAAGCTTTAAGCTTTCGCCTTTTAGCTTATTTTTTAAAGTATTTAAAATCCTTGCCGATGAATTTGGCGTTCGGGCCTAATTCTTCTTCAATACGCAATAACTGGTTGTATTTCGCCATCCTGTCGGAGCGTGAAAGTGAACCGGTTTTTATCTGGCCGCAGTTTAGGGCTACTGCAAGGTCGGCGATGGTGCTGTCCTCGGTTTCACCTGAACGGTGGCTCATTACTGATGTATAGCCATTGGTTTGCGCCAGTGTAACCGCGTTTATGGTTTCGGTTAATGAACCGATCTGGTTTACTTTAACTAATATTGAATTGGCAATGCCTTCGTTTATACCTTTTTGCAGGCGTTTGGTGTTGGTAACGAACAAGTCATCGCCTACTAACTGTACACGGCTACCGATCTTGTCGGTTAACAGTTTCCAGCCGGCCCAATCGTCTTCGTGCATACCGTCTTCGATAGATATAACCGGGTATTTCGATGACAATTCAGCCAGGTATTCTACCTGTTGAGCGCTGGTGCGGATGGCACCTTTATCGCCTTCGAATTTTGTGTAGTCGTATTTGCCATCTACATAAAATTCAGATGCGGCACAGTCGAATGCTAAACAGATGTCTTCACCTGCTTTGTAGCCAGCTTTTTCAATTGCTTTGATGATGGTTTCAACAGCGTCTTCAGTACCATCGAAAGTTGGGGCGAAACCGCCTTCATCACCTACTGCGGTTGAAAGGCCGCGGTCGTGCAATATTTTTTTCAGGTTATGGAACACTTCACTGCCCCAGCGCAATGCTTCAGAGAATGATGGCGCGCCAACCGGCATGATCATAAATTCCTGGAAAGCGATAGGCGCATCAGAGTGCGAACCACCGTTCACGATGTTCATCATCGGGATAGGCAGCGTGTTGGCATTTACACCGCCGATGTAGCGGTACAAAGGCTGGCGGCTTTCTTCGGCAGCGGCTTTCGCGGCAGCTAACGAAACGCCTAAAATAGCGTTTGCGCCCAGGTTACTTTTATTTTCAGTGCCGTCGAGGGCTATCATTAACGCGTCGATAGAATTTTGGTCGAACACATCAACGCCTTGTAATTCTTTGGCAATTATATCATTTACGTTTGCAACGGCTTTAAGTACGCCCTTGCCCATATATTTCGATTTGTCATTATCGCGAAGTTCAACAGCCTCGTGCGCACCGGTTGAAGCGCCTGAAGGTACAGCAGCACGACCGAACGCGCCATTCTCAGTTAACACATCTACCTCGATGGTAGGATTGCCGCGCGAGTCAAGTATCTGGCGGGCATGGACATCAATTATTAAGCTCATTTTGTATTGTTTAGTTTGATATTGGTATAGTGTATAACGTTTAAATCTTTAATCCATCTTGAATTGATTTTTAAATTCAGCTGAA
>CAIWRU010000024.1 GCA_903915155.1 uncultured Mucilaginibacter sp. | reverse complement strand
GCTTGTTTGAAGAAACTGATAAGCAAGTTAAGGCAGCAAGAATAAGCCGGTCGAATTATATAAAGACAGCTATAGAGCAATATAATAAATGGCAAAAAAGGAAAGCGATTGAAGAACAACTGGCAAAGGAAGTTGAATTACTTAAAAAATTCGATCCGGATACAGAGCTTAAAGATACACTTCAATCATCTTCATTAACCGATCTACAGAAATATCTAAATGAATAAAACCTATCCGCTACAGTACGAAATATGGGTAGCTGATCTGAGCCCGTCTATAGGTAGCGAACCCGGTAAAATACGCCCGATAGTTATATTGCAATCAGATATTCTGAATAAAGCGGGTCACAGCACAATTATAACTTGTGCCATATCATCACAAAATCGGGAAGGTGTTTCATTGATCAGGCTACCGGTTGAACCCACTGCTGCTAATGGTTTGTTAAAGCAATCATATATTTTGTGCGATCAAATCCGCGCAATTGATGCAATAAGGCTTAAAGGCAGAATAGGGATGTTTGATAAAGAGGTAATTAAACGCCTGAATGAAAGCATAAAAGCAATTTTAACACTTTAATGCATAGGTTTTAATAACCCAATCAACAGATCACCGGCCACTCATAGGGCACCCCCTGGACGGACGGCCAAATAATCACCATCAATACTTCACAATACCAATACCACAAGTAGTTGAGTTACGGGTGGAAAGTGTTACCAGGTTTCCATTTTTCCAATAAACAGCATTGGTGGTAGAATACCCGGAAAAACCTGATACGTAAACGTCATTGCCTCCAACCGCATAAACATCGCTGCTAACGGCAATACTGGTTGCCATATATTGCTGCGCATTACTATTTAGTTGGTATGCTGTGCCATTTATCCAATAAGTAGCCACATTATCATCATAACCTGCAACATAAACCGTTGCGCCACTTACTAAAATAGCATTTGCTGCCGATGAAATTTTGTCGCCATCGGTTGTAAGGGATGTTGGGGTGCCGTTTTTCCATAATGTTGCTATTACCTGGGTATCGGTACCATTTTCAACCGCACCTGTAATGTACACATCGCTACCGGCAACAGCCAGGCCAATTGAGCCAAAGGAAGAATTGCCAAAGGTGCTGGTTGAGGTAGTTGATACATTTTGAATAGCCCCGTTCTTCCAGTAACATACCGTGTTTATATTTCCTGCTGCCGCCAAATAGCCTGCTACGTAAACATCACCGCCGCTTACAACTATGCTCACCGCAACGGATGGTGTCAGGTCATCGGTTAAAGTGATTGCTGTGCCGTTTTTCCAGTAGGTAGCTACATTGGTACCATTTAAATTGCTTACTCCTGCTACGTAAACATCGCTGCCGCTAACGGTTATACCAAGGGCCATACTGCCATTGATTAGGGCTGTAGCCACGCTGTTTTTCCAATAAGTTGCCGCATTATGGGCAATGCCGGCTATATAAACATTGGTATCGGCGGTTGCTATGGCGTAGGCGTATGACTCTGAAGTGGAATCGGCAAGCGCATGGGCCTTGCCGTTTGCCCAATAGGTAGCAACCGGAACAGACAGACTGCTTGTTACATTACCTGCAACATAAACATAAGTGCCGCTTTTTTTGGTTGGGGTTGAAGTAGTATCCTTTTTGCCGGTAGTATTATTGTTGTTATTGATAGCATTGCTATCCTTTTTACATGCTGATATGGCAATTACCGCGACTGTTGTAATGAACAGAAAGATTTTCTTAATATGCATCGCGATTGTCAGGTTGTTTTCAGTTACGTAAATATAAGTCAATTAAACGATAGCCCTCACAATTTTGTTACTTTTGCTGCTTAATATGCAGGGATTAATAACCAAATCAACAGGTAGCTGGTACCAGGTGCAAACGCCGGACGGACAAATAGTAGATTGCCGTATTAAAGGTAAGTTCCGTACCAAAGGTATTGTAACCACCAACCCTATTGCCGTTGGCGATGTGGTTGATTTTGATATGGAACCTGAACAGGGTACAGGCGTTATCACCAACCTGCACCAGCGGAAAAACTATATCATCCGCAAATCCATCAACCTGAGCAAACAGGCGCAGATCATTGCCGCCAACCTCGACCAGGCTTTGCTGGTAGTTACGCTTGCATCGCCACGTACTTCTTTGGGTTTTATCGACCGTTTTTTAGTTACTGCCGAAGCTTATGATATACCTGCTTGCCTCGTATTTAATAAGCTCGATTTGTTTAGCGATGAAGGGTTGGAGATTTTGGCTTATTATAAAGCGATATACGAAAAGATAGGCTACCCATGCTTTGAAGTATCGGCCCTTGAGGGAACTAATATTGATTTGGTTAAAGACTTGCTGAAAGATAAGGTGACTTTGTTCTCCGGTCATTCCGGCGTAGGGAAATCAAGCCTGATCAACCGCTTATTACCCGACCTTGAACTGCGCACACACCAAATATCCGACTGGAGCGATAAGGGCATGCACACTACCACCTTTGCTGAAGCATTCGAACTACCCGAAGGCGGTTTTATTATCGATACTCCCGGCATTCGCGAATTGGGCGTTATCGACATAGAAAAACAGGTATTAAGTCACTTCTTCCCCGAAATGCGCGACCGCATGCACGATTGCCGTTTCAGCAATTGCCGCCATATTAACGAGCCGGGTTGCGCCGTACTTAAAGCAGTAGAAAGCGGCGAAATAGAACTATCGCGCTATGAAAGCTATTTGAGTATATATAATGGGAATGATACGAGAGCTTAATAATTATTTATATGCAAAGAAGTCGATTAAAAATAATAGATTTACAATAAATATTTATAAAACCCCTGTTATTCGAAAATGAATAGAATAAAGAGTGGCTCACTCACAATTTTTATAATACTTTTCTTATTCGGATGCCATAAGGACAGGCCGATAGTACTTTCGCATTATGTAGTTGTAAATTTCACCATCCCGGCTGATGCTGTTGTTTTAAACCCTTCCGGCAACGCACCGCTTTCGGCTTTGGTAAGTTTTAAAAGTCCGCTTAAAGGGCATACAATTATTACTGTTAAAGGTATACATGGCTCAGCGTCCGACGTTGTACAAGCCTTTTCCGACACTGGCAATTATCATGTTATACCAGTTTTAGGTTTGTATATTAACCGCCTTAATACGGTTAACATAGCTGTTATAGATAGCAAAAATGATACGGCTAAAGCTACTTTCACCATACAAACCCTTCCATTAGTTGATAGTCACCTCCCAAGTAGTATAACTGTTGATAATGCCGACAGGGTTCACATGCAAAGCGGGTTTAACCTGGTAAGTAATTTGGTCAATTATACTATCGCGCCGCAACTGCCTTATATGGTCGATAGTTTTGGAGATATTCGGTGGTGCCTTGATTTTGTAAACAACCCGGTATTAAACCAGCTTTTCTACGATTGCGGAATAGACCGGCTAGCGGATGGCAATTACCGTTTTATGGACCTGAACACTGAAAAAATATACGAGATAGATGTTTTAGGGAAGATTCTTCATACCTGGTCGTTAGGGGGCTATAACCCTGACCATGAACTGTACGAAAAGCCTAACGGTAATTTCCTGGTTACCTGCTCACAACCCGGCAGCAAGCATACTAATGGTTTGCCCACTATTGCCGATTATATTATAGAAATAGACCGTACTACGGGTGCTATTGTAAATACCTGGGACCTGAAGGTATCACTTGATGAATACAGGCAAACGTTAACCACCAGTACTCAGGATTGGGTGCATCATAACGGATTGGTATATGATGCTACAGATAATACCATTATAGTATCAGGCAGGACTCAGTGTGTAGTTAAACTGACTTCTGCCAACCAGGTAAAATGGATACTGGCGCCGCATAAAGGATGGGGAACTAACCGCCTTGGGCAAAACTTAAATAACTATTTATTAACTCCGCTTGATTCACTCGGTAATATGATCACGGATACTGCCGTAGTGAACGGTTGGGTAAATGGTGCTGGTTTTGAGTGGAACTGGTACCAGCACTCGCCGCAATTAATGCCTAATCACGACCTGCTGCTCTTTGACAATGGCACCACGCGAAATTATAATAATAACCAGCCTCACTATAGCCGCGCAGTGGAATATAGGATCAATGAAACCAAGATGACCGTTCAGCAAATTTGGGAATACGGCAAGGAACGCGGATTAGAAACGTATGCGCCGGTAATTTCATCAGTAAAGTACCTGCCGGATAACCATATACTTTTTTCACCGGGTTATGACTGCAAAAACACAGGCGGTTTTGGCGGTAAAATTGTTGAGGTTAATTATGCTACCAAAGCGGTGGTATTCCAGGCAAGTATAAACTCTGCGGACAGCGTGGCATGGCATCGGGTACAGCGTATGGAAATATATCCTAATGGTACTCCTTACAAAAATTAACTTTCTAACGCCGCACTAAAATCACCCAATAGATCCTCTATATCCTCAATACCGATGGAAAGCCTGATCATAAAATCAGATATACCCATTTCGGCACGTTTCTCCGGTCCCAACTCGCTGAATATGGTTTGTGCCACGGGGATGGCAAGGGTGCGGGTATCGCCCAAATTGCTTGATTTTACCACCAGTTTCAGTTTGTTCAAAAATTTAACCCAGTCTACGCTTTCATCCAGCTCGATGCTCATCAGGCTACCGTATTTTTTAAATAGTTTGCCTGCTAATTCATGTTGCGGGTGCGATGCTACACCCGGGTAATATACTTTTTTGATCAGTGGATGTGCTTCGAAAAAGTTAGCCAATGCCATAGCATTATCAGTTGAACGCTCCATGCGCAAGGCAAGGGTTTCTGAACCTACTGAAAGGCTATGTGCGGCTTCTGGTGATAAGGTACCACCGGCATCTCTTAAACCTTTCTTCCGTAGTTGCGACATACCCCAGGTCTTTGAATCGCCCTTCTTATAAACATCATAAATGTTGGGGAAGCTGGCATAATCGTACAAGCCGGTATCGGTAACACTACCGCCAAGCGCGTTACCATGACCACCGATATATTTTGTTAAGGCGTTTACCACATGCGTTGCTTTTACATCAACCGGGGTAAATAAATAGGGCGAGGTCATGGTGTTATCCACCACGTATAAAAGGCCTTTTTCTTCGCACAGGTCGCCAATCTTTATCATGTCGGCAACTTGTGTAGCAGGGTTGGCAATGGTTTCGATAAAAACCATGCGCGTGTTATCTTTCATTGCAGCTTTCACGTTTTCAACCGAAGTAGCATCAACAAAAGTAAAATCAAGCCCCATTTCAATAAAGCTTGAAAATATACTGCGCGAATTTCCAAATAAATACGAGCTGGCAATAACATGGTCGGTTTTGCGTATCAAAGCAGTAAAGATAGCTGCAATAGCTGCCATCCCTGTTGAAAAGGCGATGGTTGATGTTCCCTTTTCCATCTGGGTAACCTTATGTTCCAAAGCCGAAACAGTAGGGCTTCCCTGGCGGGAGTAAGCATAGCCTTTGGTTCTGTTCTGAAAAACATCAACCAGGTCCATTACATTATCATAACCATAAGCTACAGAAGTGTGTATGGGGCTGTGCATAGCGCCATATTCGGTGCCGTTCAAACGGTCGGAATGTAATATCGTGGTCGTAAAGCCTTTTTTAGCAGTCATGGGTATACGTATGAAATTGAAACTGCGAACTTAACGGTTTTTGGGCAAGAATTAATACATTGCCTGTAAATTATACATTTAGGTTATTTTAAATTTATGAGAGCGGTTATACAACGCGTTACGCAAGCTTCGTGTACGGTAGAAGGTGAGGTGACAGGTCAGATTGATACCGGATTCCTGGTGCTGCTTGGCATTGAGGATGCTGATACCGACGACGACCTGCAATGGCTTTCCCAAAAGATATGCTCGCTGCGTGTTTTTGGCGATGAGAATGGCTTAATGAATAAGGCTTTGGCGGATGTGGATGGTAATATCCTGCTCATATCGCAGTTCACACTTTTCGCCCAAACTAAAAAAGGCAACCGACCATCATTTATAAAAGCAGCAAGACCTGATAAGGCCATCCCTATGTATGAAAAGATGATAAACACGCTTAAAACCATCACCGGCAAAAAAATAGCCACTGGTATTTTTGGAGCAGATATGAAGATAAGCTTGACGAACGATGGCCCGGTCACTATAATCATGGATACGAAGGATAAAGACAATCATTAATTTTACAAGATGAGTATAGACGAAGCACAAAAGCTGGTTGACAACTGGATAAAAACGACAGGCATCCGCTATTTTAACGAACTAACCAACACCGCCATTTTAATGGAAGAAGTTGGCGAAGTGGCACGCATTATGGCAAGGCAATACGGCGAGCAATCGTTCAAAAAATCGGATACCGAAGTAAACCTTGCCGATGAAATGGCAGACGTGCTTTTTGTGCTGATATGCCTGGCTAATCAAACTGGGATTGATCTGACAGAAGCACTGGAGAAAAATTTAGAAAAAAAAAGTATACGGGATGCCGACAGGCATAAGAATAATGAGAAGTTGAAGTGATTATTTCGTAATTTCTTTCCAATGCGTCATCCTATACAAACATAGGATGACGCGTCCGGGAATGGCCGCAACCATGGGCACAAGAAACGGACGGCCAACCATTAAAGTTTCACTAACCGTTCACCATCCAAAACTGGTATAGCAGTAGTCAGGTCAACATTCAGGCAAAAAGCAATATCCTTTTCAATACCTAATTGTTTAAGTCGTTCGCTGTGCGATGTTTTGGCAAGATAGCCAGACAAGTCATCCTTAGCTATTTCAAAAAGGTCGTTAGCCGCTATAGCAGCATCATCAATGCGAAAATTGCCCTTTAGCTGATCGGTAACTGCACCTGCAAAAAGTGTATCCTCCAGGTTAAAATTATTTTTCCAGCCTGAGCAAACCAGCAGCACATTCTCGTGCTGATCCTTTAACCAGTCGCATACCGTTGTAAGGTTTAAAAAAGAGCCGATAACTATTTTTTTGGCGTTCCGCGATAAATGCAGCGCATGTGTACCATTGGTAGTGGTTAGCACTACCGTTTTGCCGTTTACTTTTTCTTTAGTGTATGAAAAAGGCGAATTCCCAAAATCAAAGCCACTAACTACCTCACCGTTGCGCTCTGCAGCTAATAGATATTCGGGGTGGATTTCCTGGTAAGCCAGGCATTCTTCCACCTGTGATACGGGGATAATAGCTTCGGCGCCATTATCAATACCATAGCAAATAGATGTAGTAGCCCTGAAAATATCAATCACCACCACGATATAATCCTCCACCTTAAAAAGTGGTATCAGGGCAGGGGTTAGGCAAACGTGAAGGTAAGCCCCCCGACCCCCTGAAGGGGGAGTTTGAGGGGTAAAGTTGTTAGTATTATCGGGCATAAAAAACTATTATTCCCCCTTTGCGCCACCGCTAAAGCTTAGGCGGCACGCGGTAGGGGGGGTAAGGGGCAAACTATTTGTAAAACGGCGGTTTAACAACCTTTGCTTTTACTTTATTATCGCGTATACTGATGTATATTTCGGTGCCTTCTTTGGCAAATGCATTGTCGACATAACCCATGCCTATAGCTTTTTGCAGCGATGGCGATTGTGTGCCCGATGTTACTTTACCTATGGTATTACCATCAGCATCTACAATAGGGTAATCATGACGGGGGATACCGCGGTCTATCATTTCGAAGCCTACCAGCTTGCGTTTTACGCCATCGGTTTTTTGTGCTTGTAATGCTTCGGAATTTGTAAATGCCTTATTGAATTTGGTTACCCAACCCAAGCCTGCTTCCAGCGGGGAAGTGTTATCATCAATATCATTACCATACAAGCAAAAACCCATTTCCAAACGCAAGGTATCACGTGCACCCAAACCTATCGGCTTTATGCCAAAAGGTTCGCCTGCTTTAAAAATGGCATCCCAAATATGTTCTGCATGCTCGTTATCAAAATAAACCTCGAAGCCACCTGCACCGGTATAACCCGTTGCCGATACCAGCACATTATCAATCCCGGCAAATTTCCCCTTTTTAAATGTGTAGTACTCCATTGAAGGCAGGTCGATGTCGGTCAAACTTTGCAAAGCTTCAGCGGCTTTAGGGCCTTGAATGGCTAACAGCGAAGTGCGATCAGATATGTTTTTCATATCCACGCCAAAGGTGTTGTATTTGCTTATCCAGTCCCAGTCCTTATCAATGTTCGAGGCATTTACCACCAGCATATAAGTTTTATCATCCAGGCGGTAAACCAGTAAATCATCAACTATGCCACCGTTCTCATTTGGCAGGCATGAGTATTGTACTTTGCCATCATAAAGTTTAGCGGCATCATTGCTGGTTACTTTCTGTATCAGGTCGAGGGCATGGTCGCCTTTTAAAATAAACTCGCCCATGTGGCTCACATCAAATACGCCCACGCCTTTGCGCACTGTATCGTGTTCGGCGTTGATTCCCGCGTATTGCACCGGCATATTATATCCCGCAAAAGGGACGATCTTGGCTCCCGCCTTAATGTGTACGTCGGTTAAAGCTGTATTCTTCATAAATAATGTTGGTCTGTTATTATCGGCGCAAAAGTAATAAAATTAGCTAACTTCAACAGGGAGCAGGCGCTGATATAAATTCACCAGTTTATTGGTGGCTACACTAATATCGTGCTGTTGTTCTATTAGCTTGCGTGCATTAATGCCAATATAACGGCAGTATTCCTCATCGGCAATGCAGCGTTTTATGGCTTCGTAAAATTCTTCGGCATCATTGGCTATCAATATGTTTTCGCCATTGGTAAAATTAAGTCCCTCAGCACCAAGCGAGGTGGAAATAATACACTTCTCCATCGCCATGCCCTCCACTATCTTCACCCGCATACCGCCGCTGGAGAGCAGGGGCACTATCATAATCGATTTGCTGTTCACGAATTCCAATGCGTCGTCCACCTCGCCCTGTATAAATATTTTACCCATTACGTCATAATCGTCAAAGGTTTCGGGTATATCGTTACCGGCAACATAAAACTTTACGCGCAATTCGCCTTCAACAAGGTCCTTGTGGAAATTATCCAGGAACCATTCGATACCCTCGCGGTTAGGCAGCCAATCCAGCGACCCCAGGAAAAATAAGCTCGGCACCTCGGTTTTGGAATAGTCGGGATTATATTGAGCCATGTTTATGCCAACAGGCAGTATTTCTATGGGTACCCGTGTGCCGGAGTCGACCAATGTAGCTTTATCCTGGGCGGTGAAAACCGAAATAGCATCAACCTTATTTAATTGCTCCAGCTCATAATTTTTAATGCGCCGGGCATGCATTTTCAGGTACGATTTTTTAAAAGGGTCGCTTTTTTGATCGGACAGACGCATCCACACCTGGTGCTCGATATTATGGGCGCGGTAAACAATTTTCGATTTGCAGTTTTTGCGCACTGCGTTTATGTATAACGATACCATCAGCCCATCAAACTGGATAATATCGTAATTGTTCAATCGCACTTCGCGGATAAGCAACCGCTCAAATTCAGGATCGAAATATTTATCAATATTGAACGATGTTTTGCTGAACAGGTTAAGGGCTACTTCCAATACCGAAACATTAATATCAATATTAAAGGCCCGGTATTTTATTTGGTCGAGGATAGCGTCTTCCGGTATTTCCTGGTGATTTTTTTTAGCGTTGAGTGCAACCAATGAAACCTCATGACCAAGGTCGACCAGCCCTTTAATGGTATTGTATACCACAATCGGGTATCCGCCATTCTGCGGAAATGGAACACGGTGGGATAAAATGAGTATTTTCAAATGAATATTTGGTCTGTAGCAAAAATACCATCCGCTACTGCTATATCAAAGCCATTTTTAAAAAATACTTAGCTGCGGCTTGCTCACAGTAAAGGTGCGACGATGGTACGGGGTGTAACCAATTTCTAAAACTGTTTGGCGATGCTTTACTGTTGGATAACCTTTATTGGTGTGCCAGTTGTATTCGGGATGTTCAGCAGCGATTTGCAGCATATAATCATCGCGGTAAGTTTTGGCTAAAATTGATGCCGCAGCAATGCTGAAATATTTGGCATCACCCTCTACAATGCAATGGTGCGGCGTATCCTGGTACTTGTTAAAACGGTTGCCGTCAATGATCAAAAACTGCGGCTTTAAATGCAGCTTTTCGATAGCACGGTGCATAGCTAAGAACGAGGCATTCAAAATATTGATCTCGTCTATCTCCACATTATCAACCGATGCAACAGCATAGGCGATAGCTTTTTTCTCTATCTCCTTGCGGAGTTTGTAGCGTACGTCTTCGCTAAGTTGTTTGGAATCGTTAAGCAGTTTGTGCTTAAAGTGGGGTGGTAAAATTACTGCTGCTGCAAACACCGGCCCTGCAAGGCAGCCCCTGCCAGCTTCATCGCATCCCGCCTCAATCAATTCATGCTGGTATCTTGCTAATAACATGCCTAATTATTAATAATTCAAATATCAGTTTTTTTGCAAACAGATTTTTTGGTGTTGAAAAATTGATGGATGTGTAAGTGTGCGAATATGCAGATGTGCAAATGAATCCATCACGCCTTATCCGGACTCTCCTTCATCTCTTTTTTTGCCGCCAGTAACGCCAAAAAGGTAATAGCGGCCGCAAAGGTTAAATAATACCCTACATATTGTAAGCCATAACTTTTTGCCAATGTTGTTGCGATGTAAGGGGTAAATGATGCACCCAGTATCCCGGCCAAATTAAAAGCAAGTGATGCCCCTGTATAGCGTACTGATGCCGGGAATATTTCAGCAAGGGCAGTGCCTATGGGCCCATAAGTAAGCCCCATTAAAAACATACCGATTATGAGAAAGATCCCGGTAATTACCAGGCTGCCGGTACTGAATAGTGGTGAAAAAACCAGCCCGAACAAAAAGATACATGCTGTGGCAAACAGCAACATTTTATAACGCCCATATTTATCGGCCATAACTGCCGATAGGGGTATGCCTAACCCAAAAAACACCGTGGAAATGATTTGCGCGACAATGAAACTTGATTTTTGATAATGAAGCGCCGTAGTACCCCAAAATAAGGTAAATGCTGTCATTAAATAAAAAAGTAAAAAAGTAGTAATAGTTACAATGGTACCCAATATTATAGCTTTAGTATGTTTAGCAAAAACTGTAATTATCGGTAACTTCACTTTTTCTTCTTTTTCAATAACTGATAAAAAGGCCGGTGTTTCAGTGATCTTTAAACGGACATACAAGCCCACCCAAACCAATCCGGCGCTTAATAAGAATGGTATGCGCCAGCCATAAGTAAAAAATTGTTGCTCGGTTAAATTCTTAGTCAGCAACAGAAAAATACTGCTTGAAAAGATAAGGCCTACCGGTGCCCCTAACTGCGGGAACATGCCATACCATGCTTTTTTGCCCGGGGTGGCGTTTTCAGTAGCCAGTAGCACTGCGCCGCCCCACTCACCGCCTAAACCTAATCCCTGCCCTAAACGAAATAAAGCTAACAGCAGTGGCGCTGCTACGCCTATGGAATGATACGTTGGCAATAAACCTATCGCTACTGTCGACGGACCCATCGTCATCAACGCAGCTACAAGTGTCGCTTTCCGCCCATAGCGGTCGCCGAAATGGCCGAACAAAGCCGCACCAAATGGCCTGGCGATAAATGCCAAAGCAAATGTGGCAAATGATTCCAGCGTAGCTGATGTTGGATCGGCTGACGGGAAAAATAATTTTGGGAATACCAGCACTGCTGCAGTGGCATAAATATAAAAATCGAAAAACTCTATCGTGGTACCTATAAGGCTGGCCATCAGTACGCGCCTTACGGAGTTAACTGGAGTAATGGTTGATGTCATATGTAATAGTCAGGTTTATGCTGCTAAAATATCCTCAGCGTAAGCACGATAATATCGTCAATAGCTTTGCCCTTAGTTACCAGGCTTACATGCTCAAGCAACATATCGTTCAGTTTATCTGGCGCTAAATGGCCATGTTGCAACAAAAAGCTGAGCAGCTTATCTTCATCCCACAATTTTGGCCCTTGCGATTCATAATCCGTTAAGCCATCGGTATAATTGAATATCAGGCTGCCGGGGTCAATATCAATCTCACCCTGATTAATAAATGGCAGCTCATCAAAAACACCTATCATAGTAGTGCCCAGTTTAAGGAGTACAGCTTCACCCTTTGAATATAAAATAGCAGGATTGTGCCCGGCATTAATATAATTCAGCAGCCGTGTTTTTTGGTTGTATTTAGCCAGGAACAATGTAATAAACCGTTCACCCTTAGTATTATTAAGTACTATTTTATTCAGGCGCTCAACAATATTGGTCAGGTCGTCCTCAACCGTGGCCCAGGCGTGCAGGCTGGCCTGGAAGTTTGCCATGAGCAATGCTGCCGATATTCCTTTACCCGATACATCGGCAATACACCATAAAAATTCGTCTTCGTTTAGGCGTATAAAGTCAAAATAATCGCCGCCGATGTTTTGGTGCGGTATGTACCGCGCGTCCATCTCAACGGCCGAATCGCGGTGTACGCGCAGGGGCACCAGCATGTTCTGTACCTCAACGGCCAGTTCCATCTCGCGGTGAAAACGCTCCGACTCTAACCGCTCTTTAAACAATTTCTTGTTCTCCAGTGCAACCACTACCACGTTTATCAGCGTTTGTATAAAATTAAGGTCGTTGTTCAGCATCTCGGGCGAGGTGTTGAAATTACCGATAAGCGCGTAGGCTATGGGCTTGCTTTTTTGATAGATGGGGATAAAGTAATCGTACAGTTTTAATATCGGGTCGGGGTGATTTGATACTAATGTGGGCGATCTGAATTTGTTTAGCTCACTACAAACACGGTGCAGCACGCTTACCGGCTCAAAGCTGCCACCGTATTTTGATATGCAGATAAAGTTCTCGTCGTCCTCAATTAAAAACCTGAATCTTCCAACCTGCAGGTAACTTTTTAAAATAGCTTCCAGCATTTGCACCAATACCGGGATAGCCGTATTTTTATTGATGGCCCTGGTTATTTCAAGCAACGAATTTAATTCCGACTGCCTTTTTAGCAGCAGCCTGATCAGTTCGTCTTCGCCTGCATTTTCGTCAATATATTGCATAAACCAGTAGGTGCCTAAAATTAAAACAAATATATTTAAATGTATGTACTTTGTGATTTTATATCAAAGGCGTCGCGTAAACCTGTTGTTACCAAATTAAAAGCATAAACCAGCAGCATGATTGCCAGGCCGGGAATTATAGCCAGATAAGCCGAATCCATAATGATATAACCGTAATGTTCTTTTATCATACTGCCCCAGGTTGGCATGGGGGGCTGCGCACCGAACCCTAAAAAGCTTAACCCCGCCTCGAGCAAAATAGCCGCCGCAAAGTTTGATGCCGCCAGCACCAGTATAGGGCCGATAATGTTGGGTAGGATATGCCGGGTGATGATGCGCGCGTCTCCAAACCCGAGCGACTGTGCCGCCTCGATGTATTCTACCTGTTTTAAACTCATTACCTGCCCACGCACCAATCGCGCCACCTCAACCCACATCGAAAGGCCTACTGCTATAAATATTTGCCACAGTCCTTTACCAAGTGCGAATGATATGGCAATAACTAACAACAGCGCAGGCAGCGCCCAAAGAATATTCATCAGCCAGCTTAAAGCGCCGTCTACCCATCCGCCAAAATAGCCTGCTATGGCACCAACGGTAACACCCAGCAGCATGCTGATGATAACTGACATTAACCCCACAGATAAGGAAATGCGTGTGCCAAGCAGTAACCTGCTCAACATATCACGGCCATAAATATCGGTGCCGAGCCAATAGGTTTTATGGACGATCTGTTTGGCAAGGAGTTGTTTTTTTAACGCGTAAATATCTTCGGATTTTCCGGCGGGCGGCTTTTGGCCGGTTACTGCTTCGTAAATGTTATAGGCTTTTTTTTCGGGCCTATCTTCCTCGCCAATGTATTGGTACACAATTATAGAATCCTGTTTAAAGGAGTACCTTGTAATAGGCACATCGCGGTAAAAGCTTTTTTGGCCAAACAGCATTTTAGCGAAAATGCCCACGGTATCAATTTGCTCAGGTTTGCGCAATGCCAGCATCTTGAAACTTGAGCCGGGTTGTTTGATGCTGAGTTGCAGGGTCATGTCGTTAGCATCGGGTGATGAATCGGGCATGATTAAATAGCCTAGTATGGCAACCAGCGTGGTAATAACAATAATCGCCAACCCCGCCACGGCAGACTTATTGCGTTTAAATACTTTCCAGGTACGTTGGGAAGGAGTAAGATCAGCCATTAACCATTAATTACACGAATTTACTTGAATTACACGAATGTAAGTGTAGTAATTTTATGTTTGGCCTGATTTACACTCGAAAACTGTTTGTATTTTTTTTGTAGCAATGACAGTTCATTGCGATATAATCGATATAATTGATTCTCCATTATAATATTTAACCAAAGATTATGAAGATAACCGGTTGCCGCTTTATCATAGCTTATGTAAATATTTTGTTATTGCCATCGTTGTTCTTTTGTGAAAAAACCTTTGGCCAAACCCCGGTAAACCAGGTTGATATTCATCCATGGGCTATGACCAATGTCGACGGGCGCAATAAAACAAGCCTTAATGGTAAGTGGGAAGCAATTATCGATTCGTATGATGCCGGTAAGAACCGGGGTTATTGGAAAGATGCACACGCTACGGGTAAGTCGGATTTTTATGAATATGATTTTAAAGGCGGCATTACACTTAATGTCCCCGGGGATTTTAATTCACAACTGCCTGAATTAAAATATTACGAAAGCACGGTTTGGTATAAGCGTTCCTTTAACTATTCAAAATCAAACAACCGGGTTTTTCTGCATTTTGGAGCGGTTAATTATATAGCCGATGTTTATTTAAATGGAATAAAGTTGGGCAGCCACGAAGGCGGGTTTACCCCATTTCAATTTGAAGTGACCGGTAAACTTAACAACGGGCAAAATACATTAATATTAAGGGTAAATAACCAGCGCAGGGCCGACGGCCTGCCCTCGCTTGATTATGACTGGTGGAACTACGGAGGTATTACCCGTGATGTTAACCTGGTAGAAACACCGGCGACTTTTATTGAAGATTACTTTGTTCATCTTGCCAAAGGAACAACTGATCATATTGAAGGCTGGGTAAAATTGAATGGTGAAAATGAGAAAACCGTGCAAATATCCATCCCCGCCTTAAAATTTCATCTTTCTGTGCCTGTAAATGGCGATGGATTAGCTCGTTTCAGTGCAAAATTGCACCCTGAACCCTGGAGTCCGGGGCATCCGAAGCTGTACGACGTTAGCTTTAACAGCGGAGCAGATACCGTGACCGATAAGATCGGTTTTAGAAATATTACCGTAAAAGGGAATGAAATATTGCTGAATGGAAGATCCATATTTCTGCGTGGAGTTAATGCGCATGAGGAAGCACCGTTGAGGGCAGCGAGGGCCTACACGCAGGAAGATGCCCTGGAGATGCTTAACCGGGCAAAGGAGCTGGGCTGTAATTTTGTACGGCTTCCACACTACCCGCAGAATGAATATGTACTGCACCTGGCTGATAAAATGGGGATAATGCTTTGGGAAGAGATACCGATATGGCAAACTATTCAGTTCAACAACCCGGATGTGAAAACCAAAGCCGAAACATTTATGAAAGAAATGGTATCGCGCGACAGGAACCGTTGCAGTGTGATCATCTGGAGTTTATCGAACGAAACAACACCATCAGCCGGCAGGGATAAGTTTTTGGTAAGCCTTGCAGGTTATACACGCTCGCTCGACTCAACCCGGCTAATAAGTTCGGCTTTAAATCATTTAAAATATGAGCAAAACAAGATGATTATTGCAGACACGCTTGTAAAAGTATTGGATGTTATTGGTGTGAATGAATATTTGGGCTGGTATGGGCAATGGGGTACCCCGCCCGGCAAAATTGTTTGGGAGAACCCCTTTAATAAACCGATTATCATGTCGGAATTTGGCGCGGAAGCACTTTATGGAAATCATGGTTCAAAAGATACGGCCAGTTCGTGGAGTGAAGAATACCAGGAGCAGGTTTATAAAGATCAGCTGACTATGCTAAAAAATATCCCATTTTTAAGGGGCGTGAGTCCGTGGGTATTGACAGACTTCAGGTCGCCGGTCCGTAATTTACCGCGACTACAGGATGGATGGAACCGGAAGGGTTTGCTTTCTGATAAAGGCTATAAAAAGCGGGCATGGTATATCATGCAGGCATGGTATAATGAGTTAGAGAAAAACGATACGAATAAGAAGTGATGGTTTGCAGTCGTTATCTCACCGTCCTACCCTTCCAAACATACTTCCTCGTATTCCCTATCAACCCCACATACACGAAATAAATAATATGTATGGGCGATAACAGGATAAGCAGGCCTATCAGATTCGGGCGTTTAAGGAAACGGGTTACGGGAATCAGGAACATCGCCTCAAAAATAAATTTTGAACAAAACTGGATCAGAAACAGCTTAAAGAACCAGCCATTATAAAAACTAAGGCAGGCGTTTACCAGCATCAGCACGTTAAACAGCCATATGCCCACGGCCAGCGCCACTATTTTTTTATCCTTGTATTTGGTTGATTTGGAAGCCCAACGGCGGCGCTGGTTCAAAAACTCGGTAAGGTTGGCTTTGGCGTGGGTGTACACAATAGCCTCGCGCAGTTTTAAAAAGGCAATTTTACCGGGATGTTTTTCAGCTACTTTTTGCAGCAGCAGTTCATCATCACCCGATGCCAGGTCGTCGATGCCCTTAAAACCGCCGACCTCGTAAAATACATCCTTACGGTAAGCAAAGTTGGCCCCGTTACAGGTTGATGCCCGCTTATTGCCAATGAACGATGCCCCCATCGCCACTAAATAGGCAAACTCCAAAGTCTGTAAATTCTCGAACAAACTTTTTTCCTCAAAATAGGTCACCGGCGATGAGATCATTACCGGCTGACGCGTTTCATAATAATTTACGATGGACGATAGCCATTGCGGCCCCATCCTACAATCGGCATCGGTAGCCACCATCAGTTCACCGTTTGATAGCCTGATAGCTTCGGCAATGGCTTTCTTTTTGTAGGAATTTAGCGGTTTATCCTCATTCAATTGTAGCAGTTTGACCCCTTGCGCAGCATAACTGCGGATGATCTCAGCCGTGCGGTCGGTGGAGTGGTCGTCCACAAAAATTATCTCGGTAAGATGTTTGGGGTAGTCCTGCGCTAAAATATCTTCAATGGTGAGGGCTATTTTTTCTTCCTCGTTACGGGCGGCAACCATTACCGTAACCTTGGTTTTAAAGCTGATGGGAGCCAGTCGCGGGCGTTTTAAACTGAACCACCCAATAATAAGGTAAACCAGTATCAGCAGGTATAGACCCGTGAGCGATAAAGCGATAATACTATATATTTCTATCAAAAAAGTGTAGTTTAAATACAAAAACAGAGCCTAAAATAGCAGGGAAAATTATATTTATGAACCATATTGACGAAACTGCCGCCATTACAGCTACCGGCTGCTGCACAATATAGCCAAAAAGATAGGCCGCCGTGCCATTACGCACCGCCACATCCACAATATCGAGCGATGGCAGGGCGCTTTGCACAAAGAATAGCACGAATACCATCATCATCATCGGGAAAATAGATATGCCAGGTATCAGCAAATGGATGACCAAATAATATTGGAACGAGAACACGGCAAACCGGGTAAGTGAAAACCCCATAATGGTGATGAGTTCCGGCTTGGTGTATCGCCCCATAATATCAAAAAAGCGATGGAATTTTTTGATGTAGGGGATACGGTCGAGCAAATTAACCAGCCATTGTATATGGAAAAAGAATATCAGCAAAAAGGCCATAAAACCTACAGCGCCTGCCGCTATAGCTAAATAGATCCAAATGTTTATATGAAAAAAACTTGCCAAAAACCACAGCCCGGCACTCAGGCCGACTACGTTGGTAATCACATTTTGCCCAAACGAGCCTACTGCCATGGCAAATACCCCATGTATGCGCTTGCGGTTTGGCAAAAACAACACCCTGCCGGCATATTCGCCTAAGCGGTTAGGGGTAAAAATGGCCCACGTCAACCCGCAAAAAACTGCCTCGATTGCACCCCACGCCGATATCTTCTCCAGGTTACGGGTGAGATAGCGCCATTTGAATGATTCGAGCAGCCAGTTAACCAGCATAAGCAATAATATAGCCGACATAGTGACTAGCACCTGCTGCCTGCTGATGTGTGCAATAAGCTGTTGAAAGTGTTTTAAGTTATCGCCTTTTTCAAGGTATTGGTGGTAGATAAACAAAAAAGCCAAAACCAGGATACTGATCTTGATGAGGTAGGAAAATACTTTTTTGGCAGCCCTGGTCAACAATATATAATTTGTGCAATGATAGTAAAAAGTCTTTAGTCGAGAGTCTGTAGTCCTAAGTCCATGGGTTAGTTTTACACCGACTCAAGACTACCGGCTCAAGACTTTCGACTACTTCAGCCTTTCCTTATAAAACGCTATCGTATTTTTATAAGCATCGGCAGCGGCGGTTGGGTTGCTGCTTTGGCTGCTTGGATTTGCGAAACCATGGCCGGCATCATACTGGTGCAGGTATAATTTTTTGCCTGCGGCCTTCATGTCGTCGGCAAATTGAGCCACTACTTTGGTGTTTATCCATTGGTCAAGGTTGGCAAAGTTACCCAGAACGTCGGTGTGCAGGGTTTTTAGTTTGTTCACGTCCTTCTCGGGCATGCCGTAAAACATTACGCACGCTACAGCCTGTTTGCCTGCCAGTAAACTTGCCTGCAAACTCCAGCCACCGCCAAAACACCAACCCAAAGTGGCTATATGCGCTTTAGGCCCGGCATAAGCTATGGCACCTTTTATAATGGCTTCGGCACGGTCGTCCTTTACGGCCTGCATCAATTTGGCGGCCTCGGCACGATCGGTTGATGATTTACCGTCGTACAGATCAAGATCGATGATGTTCACATTCCCCAAATCGTTATAAATATCTTCCGATTCCTTTTTAACATAATCATTCAGCCCAAAATATTCATGCACCACCAAAATGTAGTTATTGGTTGGCGTTTTGGCTTTTAACTCATAAGCATCGGCAGTGCGGCCATCGGGCGTAGGGTAGGAAATGGCTTTACCTATACTGCTCTGAAAATGAAAGGGTAGCGGTTTCGGGTGCGACATTACGAACTTTTTATCCGATGCCAGCATGGCAAATTGTTGTGTGGCCGACTGTTTGCAACAGGCCATTTTACTTTGGCCAAAGGCCATAATGCTGCTGCTAATAATTAAGGTGAAAAGGAACAACTTTTTCATAACGATTTGAAGGGTTTGATTATTTACAATATTAGGCACTATTTTGTTTTGCGAGTGTTTGATATTAGCCATAAATATTATCGCAGGATTAAATATTAATCACAATGTGCTTACCTTAGTAAACATATATTAAACCTTATGAAACCATCTATCAAACAAATACAATTACGGGCGATAATACTGCTCAGTTGCCTGTTTGTTTCGGCTTCGGCCTTTGCCCAAAGTTTAAAGATAGCTACCGCCGCCAACCTGCAATCAGTAATAAAAGTATTAGGTATCGATTTTTATAAAAGAACAGGCATAACCATCGAACCCATAATAGGTTCATCGGGAAACCTTACTACGCAGATCAGTAACGGTGCACCGTTTGATGTTTTCCTGTCGGCCGATATGGGTTTCCCGGAAAAATTATTTACTACAGGTTTTGCACTAAAAAAGCCTGTAGTATACGCATCGGGCAGTTTAATAATTTGCAGTACCCATAACATCGAATTTGATAACTGGGAAAGGCTATTGCTTACCCCCGCCATTAAAAAAGTGGCGTTTGCCAATCCTGCCATTGCTCCGTACGGTAAGGCAGCGGTTGAGGTGCTTAAACTTAAAGGCGTTTTTAGCGAGATACAAAGTAAAATAGTGCAGGGCGAAAGCATAGCACAGGTTAATACCTACATTAGTACCGGCGTGGTTGATGTGGGTTTTACCACCCAGGCCTTTGTTAAGGATGTGGAAGACAAGCAAACTATTTACTGGAAAGCCATTGGCCCAAAAACATATTCTCCTATACAACAGGGTGTGGTAATATTAAAACATGCCGAAGGCAATGCCGCCGCCGAAAAATTCTACCAATATATTTTAAGCACCGATGCCAAAAAGATATTTAAGGAATATGGCTATATTGTGGAATAACCATTTGGTGTTAAGTCAACAGTACTAAGTCGAAAGTCTTAAGTCGATTTTGACTTAGTACTTAAGACTTTCGACTCAAGACTAAACCTCAACTTATACGTGACACGACATTAGTATATATCTTCGCTTAATGGAACTATCGCCAATATGGCTCACCTTAAAATTAGCCAGCATTACCACTTTGATATTGCTGGCCATTTGTTTGCCGCTGGCCTGGTGGCTGTCGAAAGGGCGCTCCATATTTAAAATTACACTTGAGGCTATTATTACCATGCCGCTGGTTTTGCCGCCATCGGTTTTGGGGTTTTATTTGCTGCTGGCTTTTAGTCCGCAGCATGGCGTGGGTAAATGGCTGCATGATACATTCGATATTCAGTTTGTTTTCTCATTCCAGGGCCTGGTTTTGGCATCGGTAATTTACAGCCTGCCGTTCATGATAGGCCCTATAAAATCAGCATTACAGCAATTACCGGCGTCATTAGCACAGGCATCATACACCTTGGGTAAAACCGAAAGGCAAACCTTTTTAAAGGTACTTTTGCCCAATATCAAACCATCATTATTTACCGCTATTGTACTCACCTTTGCGCATACTTTGGGCGAGTTTGGCGTAGTGTTGATGATTGGCGGCAATATC
>CAIWRU010000023.1 GCA_903915155.1 uncultured Mucilaginibacter sp. | reverse complement strand
GTGCCATAGGTACGCAACATAGCGGGGTTCCGTACCTACGGCACGGTATTTATTTCGATTTATTTTTCTACCAATATATAACCCCTACGGGGTTTGCACCCTTAACTTAATGACATTGGCTTAAGGCCTGCTGGCGTATGAGCGGAAAGCCTGATCCGTAGGGAACGCCCTTGTTAAGTCAAAAGTTTAAAGTCAAAAACCCACCATCACACCCGAACCCCGCTACCCGACCATCATTAAAGTAACAACAACAACAAATACCCCGCAACCGCACCACCTAAAATAATAAAGGCACTATTAATATCCTTAAACCTAAAAAGCACCAGCACACTGCAAACGGCAATGGTAATTTGGCGCCAGTTGGTTAGGCTATCTTTACCCAGCTGGTAACAAACCACCAATATCAACGCTATCGATGCTACGTTTACAGCGTTTAAAAAGGCGGCGAATAATTTGGAGCCGCGCATTTTACGCACCAGCGGGTTAAGCAGCGCCACGAACAAAAACGAGGGCAGAAATATGCCCAGGGTTGAAATAGCCGCTCCGCCGATACCGTTCACCTGGTACCCAATAAACGTAACCGACGAAAACACTGGTCCCGGGGTGAACTGCCCCACGGCAATAGCATCAACCAATTGCTGCCGGGTGATGATGCCCTTAGCCACCAGCTCCGAATCGAGGAAAGCAAACAGCACATAGCCGCTGCCGTACAGTATGGCGCCTATCTTTAAAAACGAAAGGAACAACCGCATATTAACAGCACCAAAAACCCCCTGACCGGCACCCGCAGGCATCATCATGGGCAACAGCGACGTAAATGTTTTCCCCTTATTTATGCGCACAGCCGCCAGCCCCATGGCCACAAAACCCGCCCCAAACAAAATAATCACCTCGGAATAACCCATCAGCGCCAGCACCAATGCCGCCACGCCAATAATACCCAACTCCACCGTTTGCAGCGACTTCTTAGCCAGCGGATAAATAGCGGCAATAACAACCGCTATAATGGCGGGTTTAATGCCATATATAAACGGCTGCACCTGCGGCAACTGCCCGTATGTTTTATACAAGGCGGCAACGCACCCGGTTATGAGTACGGCGGGCATAATAAAACACAGCCCGGCTATCAGCAGGCCCCGCCAGCCGCCGCGTTCCTGGCCTATGTGTATAGCCATCTCGGTACTGTTGGGGCCGGGGATAAGGTTGGTAGCGCCAATAAGGTCGAGGAAGTGCTGCTCGCTGAGCCAGTCTCTTTTTACAACCACTTCCTGCCGCATCATGGCAATATGCGCCGCCGGGCCGCCAAAGGCCGTGAAGCCCAGTTTTAAAAAAACTTTGGCCAGCTCCTTCAGGTCGTTTTTATTATCGGGCATTAATTGTGGTTGATTTTATGTACACAGTATCGGCATTTAAATATAGCAACGGTTTTTTACAATAATTGCGCTAAGTAATTTATTAACATACCCGCCCAACCCACCACCATGAACTATGAACCATCAACCATGAACCAACAAAAAAACATGACATTATTTTAGAACAAAAACCACACTTCAACCATTATATTTGCTACGTACTATCATAAAACTTAAAAACTTACTATTATGACATTCACACTACCGGCGTTACCTTACGCTACCGATGCGTTAGAACCGCACATTGATAAATTGACCATGGAAATTCACCATGGCAAGCATCACCAGGCCTACGTTACCAACTTAAACAAAGCGCTTGAAGGCAAGCCTGAGGCCGACAGCCGTATTGAAGATATAATTACGCATATTTCGAGCTTCCCGCCTGCGGTACGCAATAACGGTGGCGGCCACTATAACCACAGCCTGTTTTGGACAGTGCTTGGCCCCAACGCCGGTGGCGCGCCAACCGGTGCATTAGCCGACGCTATCAACAGTACTTTCGGTTCATTCGACGATCTGAAAACCAAACTATCAGAAGCCGGTGCTACCCGTTTCGGTTCAGGCTGGTCATGGCTTATTGTTACACCTGATAAAAAACTGGCCGTAACCTCAACCCCTAACCAGGATAACCCATTAATGGATATTGCCGAAGTAAAAGGGACCCCGATATTCGGCATCGACGTTTGGGAGCACGCCTACTACCTGAAATACCAAAACCGCCGCCCCGATTACTTAGCGGCTATATGGAACGTGGTAGATTGGAATAAGGTTGCTGAGCTGTATAGCAAAGCGTAGCCCCACCCAACCCTCCCCGATAGGGAGGGCTTTAAAAAATATTCAAAATATAATTTTTCTCCTAAAAGTCTCCCCTACCGGGGGAGATTTAGAGGGGGCTGGCTTATGAAAGCAATAATCCTTGAAGCGGCAGATACACCGCTTGCTTATAAAGAAGTCGACAAGCCCACCATTGGCCCCGGTGAAGCTTTGGTGCAGGTAAAGGCCGCCGCGCTAAACCGCCGCGATTACTGGATAACCATTGGCAAATACGCCGGCATTAAATATCCCACCATCTTAGGCTCCGACGGCGCGGGCATTGTTACCGAGGTAGGCAGCGACGCCGACAAGCATTTGATTGGGCAGGAAGTGATCATCAATCCCGGTTCTGGCTGGGGCGATAACCCGGATTTCCAGTCTGATGATTTCAAGATATTAGGCCTACCCGCCGACGGCACCTTCGCCGAATATGTAAAGGTACAGGCGCAGAACCTGCATCCAAAACCCAAGCATTTAACATGGGAACAGGCAGCAGCCATCCCCTTAGGTGGGTTGACAACTTACCGTGCTTTATTCACCAAAGGCAAAGCCAAAAAAGGCGACAAAGTATTGGTAACAGGCGTAGGCGGCGGAACGGGCACATTCGCGCTACAATTTGCGCTGGCCGCAGGCTGCCAGGTATTCGTAACCTCAGGCTCGGGCGATAAGATAGATAAGGCAAGGCACCTCGGCGCATCCGCAGGCGTAAACTACAAAGCGCAGGATTGGGCCGAACAACTGGAGCAGCTAACCGGCGGTTTTGATGTCATCATCGACAGCGCCCTCGGCGACGGCTTCGCCAAACTGCCCGATATTTGCAGCCTAGGCGGTCGCATTGTGATATTCGGCGGTACAGCAGGCAATATCCCCTCGCTCAACGGTCGCAAAATATTCTGGCGACAATTACAGATCATCGGCACCATGATGGGTAGCCCCGATGATTTTAAGGCGATGCTGAATCTGGTGAACGAACACAAGATAGTACCTGTAGTTGATGAAGTATTCCCCCTAAAAGATGGCGATGCCGCAGTAAAAAAGATGGAAAATTCATCGCAGTTTGGGAAGATAGTACTGAAGGTGTAAACTCAATAAACTCGCAAGCAAAAAAAAGCGCAAAGGCCTTCCCGAAAGAGGGGGCGGGCCGGGAGTATGGCCTGCGGGCGGAAGCATCCCCTCTTTCTTGATTTTTTGCTTCTTTTGTATCAAGAGAAAACGGCGAAGCCTTCTTGAGCACCGTTAAAAACAAACAACCGCGAAAAACAAGTAGCCCCCGCGGCAATGAGCGGGACGGTCATTATTTTTAAGCAGAAATAATTGATTAAGATGATTCTTGTCCAGACACTTTTATATTTACATAAGTACGCCACATCACCATGCTGCAACTAAAGGTCGAAACAATAAAATGGGAACTGCCAGATACAGCCACCTTTATCTTCAGCGAAACATCGGGCAGAAAAGTAAACTATAAAGCCGGGCAATTCATCACCCTCATATTCGACCATCACCGCGAAGAAATACGTCGTTCTTATTCACTCACTTCTTCCCCGGACGAACACCACTTAGCCATCACCATCCAACGCATCGCCAACGGCGAAATATCCCGCTTTATGCTAAGCAAAATGAAGGTAGGCGACATCATCCACGCCGCCGAACCAGCTGGCAGGTTCACGCTTAGTAATGATGAATATAAAGACAAACTATTCTTCGCCGCAGGCAGTGGGATAGCACCCATATTCTCACAACTGAAATATGTACTTAGCCACAAAGGTCAAAGCAAACTCACACTCATTTACAGCAGCCGCGATAATAAGTCAATTTTGTTTGATGAAGAACTAAAAGCACTGGCGACACAGCATCCCGCAAGGCTCACCATCATCAACCTGCTCAGCAGCGAAGCCAACCGCCTAACAAATATTAAGGTAGAACAATTAGTTAACCAGGTGATACGGACGGACATAACCGAAGCCGAATTTTACCTCTGCGGCCCATTTGATTATATGCGCATGGTCAGGCTCACACTGTTATACATGGGCGCAGAA
This sequence comes from uncultured Mucilaginibacter sp., assembly GCA_903915155.1. Taxonomy (GTDB): domain Bacteria; phylum Bacteroidota; class Bacteroidia; order Sphingobacteriales; family Sphingobacteriaceae; genus Mucilaginibacter. Next base: position 32,859 of record CAIWRU010000023.1, on the reverse strand, counting down.
CGAGACCAAATACGCAAGGAAAACTTTGTGACTGAAACTATAGCGGTATCCGCTGCACGAATAACGTATCCCCCAAAAAACATCAAAATAAATTTCAATAACGAAACCTATGATCTCACAGTAGGCGAGAACCAATCCATATTACAGGCTGCCCTGCAAAACAATATCAAACTGCCTTATAGCTGCCGCGATGGCATCTGCTCTGCCTGCACAGCCATTTGTAAAAGCGGCACCATCCAAATGGCAAAAAACGACGTACTCACCAACACCGACCTCGCCGCCGGCCTCATCCTAACCTGCACCAGCCACCCGGTTACGGATGATGTGGTGATAGGTTATTAGCCCCCTAACCCCCTGAAGGGGGAACAAAATCGCGCTGATAGTATAAAAAAGGTAAAAACCTTTCAGCTTTTACCTTTCTCCTTTCACCTATTTTTTAGCTTATTCCTTCGCCTTATCCAAAACCATTTGGTTTAAACGCACATATTCATCATCCTTACCCGCTTTAGCCAAATCCACACCACGTTGCGCGGCAGCAATGGCACCTTGCTTATCACCCATTTTCAGGCGTACACGGGCTTCCCATAATACATAATAGGGGGCGTTAGGATCGCCTTTTTCGGCATCAATTGCCCAGGCCAGCGCCTTTTTCATATCTTTATTATTATCATAATAATACTGTATCGAGCCAAATGCATTTTGTTTTGGGTCTTTCTGCATCAGGGTATCAATGTTCAGCATTACCTGCGCGTCATCGTCAGTTGCAAAGTGTATAGGTACAACCGTTTTATCCCACATTATTATCATGTCGGTAGCTTGTGTGCCCGAGTTGGCAAATTGTATGGTAAAACTTTCAATCGGCCAGCTCATGGTCATAGGTTTTACTTTAAAGCGCAACAGGTCGTCACTCTGTTTGTAGGCGTACGCGCCCCACTGTTTCCATGTTTTATTCAGTATTATGGTCCATTCATCAGGTCCTGGGATGGTAAACAGGCCATATTCGCCTGCCGGTACTTTGTTGCCTTCAATTAGTACATTCTCGGTAAACGTAATGGTAGTAGCGGCATTAGCTCCTGTGCGCCATACCTCGCCGTAAGGTTGCAGACCGCCAAATATTTTACGGCCCTTAACATTCGGCCGCGAATAAGTAACGATGATCTTGCCCAATCCAAAATCCTGCGAAATAGTTTGTGTGGTACTGGCACCGGGAATGTGGGCCTGCCCGCTGGCGTTAAAAACAGCACATGCCATTAGCATTACTGTAAAGTAAAAAAGTTTTTTCATAACAATAAGGGTTTAACGGTGTATGATGGTGGTTATTAACTGTTATGACGGTGAAGTTAAACATTTGTTACGCAATACCCGTAAAAATAAAAAGCCTCCCAACCTTGCGTCGGGAGACTTTCAACCTAAACCTTATCACAATTAAACCGGCAAGGATGCCAGTTCACGTATCATTAATCAATTATTGTACCAAAAACCAATTTTGTTTGTCATATTTTGTAATCGATTGAAATATAGTACTTTAAAAGTATTGCATATACACTAACCACCCTGTGGTAGTCGAACATCAAGCTGCAAAAACTGTCAGTTTTTACCTTGTTGTCCACCAGGCAGAACACTCATGTCCTCTTTTTGCATACGTTTTTTACGCAGGTAGCTATCTCCTAAATACAGTGCTAAAACCACATCGAAAAATAAAGATATCTGCATGGCAGGGCCCGTCAGGTAATGGCTAAAATTAGGCAGTGTAAATTTGACAGGCGTTGAACCCGCCGCTGCTGCAGCCGACCAATGTATACTCGACAGCGCAATTATCAGCATCACCGAAATACTGAGCACAAAAAACAGCCCTATCCCCCGTATAATGCGTTTATCAACCCGCGCTTTCAGCGGGTTAAGCGCGGCTTCATTGCGTATGCCTTCCATTACATGATAAGTGAACGCCATCGGCGGTTCATCAAGCTCCATGGCTGCAAACTCATTGTTCAGTGCCAAAAGCTCATCGTATTTACGCCGGTACACCTCATCCTGCTCTATCAACCGGCGAATGGCCTCCTGCTCCTCAGCGGGGCAGCTGCCATCTATGTAATTCCAGAGTTTTTCTTCTACTGTGTTCATATCAGTTCTTTTACTTCATCCTTTAAATTGCGCTCCAGCTTCTCTTTCAAACGCTGGCGCGCCCTGAATAGTTTTACCTTCACGGTATTGGCCTCCATGCCCATAGTCTGGGCAATCTCTTCAAGCGATTGCTCGCCTTTATAAAACAAGGTTATAATGGTCGCATCGTCGGGCAATAGCTGCGCTATCGCCTGGTTCACATAAAATGACCTTGATTTATTCTCCACATTATTAACATCATACCCGCCCGTATTTTCAATTTGGATATAGGTATTCTCATCATCAATCGAGTCCGTATCCACCCGTTTCTTCCGCAGGGCCGTCATGGCGGTAGTATAAACAATGCTATACAGCCATGTGCTGAATTTCGACCCACCCTGGAACGATTCAAGCGACCTATATGCCTTTATAAAGCAATCCTGCGCAACCTCCTCGGCATCCTCACGGGTTTTCATAAACCGCATGGCCAGGGTAAACACAAAACGCTGGTGCCGTTTAACCAGGTCGGCATATGCCGATTGGTCGCCCGCCAAAGTTTGTTCAATTAACTCAATATCCGAAAGCTTGCTCTGCATATTATATAGCTTATGACTACCCGGCCTTAATTGAGGTTACACCTTTTTGTAAAGATAGTCTTTATTCAGTTTGCAGTTACCAGTTTGCAGTGGGCGGTTAGATACATATATAATAGTGAATGAGTACGATGCAAACTGCAAACCGGCAACCGCCCACTGCAAACTTTTTTAAACTTGGGCGTTCCCCGCTGATAGAAGCGGTCGGGCCATCCGTTCATACGCCTGCAGGCATTTGGCGCAAGGCCGGTATACACTGCTGTCCCTAACGCAATTGTCTGAACCATGATTTTTAACAAATAAATTGTTTTTATAGGTGTTAAAGAGGGCTACGCCGTTTAACAGATTAAAAGATTAACATGATAACGGCAACTATAATCAGGGCAATCCTCAAATCTATTAAATCATGGTTCAGACAATTTTTTTCACCCACCCTGTAACCTCATCAAAAACCACGTAGTCATAGCTTACATATACACCAATAAGGGTGATTGACACACAAAAAATTATCAACTTTTAAAAAATAAAATATTATGGACTCAGAAAGTTTAGGCGTTTTAATACCAATATTGGTTCCAATTTCAATGTTTGCAATGATATTTGGTATAGTTTATTTACATAAACGCGAACGCATGGCAATGATTGAACGCGGCATGGATCCCCGCACCTATAAACCACGCTCAGCGCCTTATCAAAACCTTAAATGGGGCTTGTTGCTGCTTGGTGCAGGTATCGGCTTATTCCTGTCGTTTGTTTTAGTGAACACCTGCTTCGCAGGATACGACGACGACAGCAAACCCGCGATATTCTTCTCACTCATAGCCATCTTCGGCGGATTAGGCTTACTCACGTCCTTCCTTGTTGAGAAAAAGCATATACTGGATAAAGAGGAAAAATAAGGTAAAGGCTTAAAGGTAAAAGGCTAAAGATGTTTCAACACCTTTAGCCTTTTTTATACAATTAATATCGAACACCGAATATCCAATAACGAATGATGAAGTAAAAACACTTCGATGTTCAATGTTCGACATTCAGTGTTCGATATTCTTTTTAAATATACTTATCCTTTATAAGATCCAAATGATACAGCTCATGCCCGGCGGTCATATACACCAGCGCGCGGACCGAAACAGGATTTTTATTGGCAATACCAGTCAGCAGGCTTTGCTCTTCGGTAAACGAGTGGTATAGGAATAAATTCGATTCGCGCACAGCTTTAAATTCCATAGCCAGGCTTTGTATGCTCCGGTTATCGTAGGTCGAATTGTTTACATAATCATCCTGTTCAAAGCCCGGCATTTCCTGCTGTTCCCTGCGCGAAAAACACAGCGCCCTGAACGAGAATAACCTTTCCGTATCTATCATGTGCCCCAAAACCTGTTTCAGCGTCCATTTTCCTTCGGCATAAGCATAATCGCCCTGCTCATCCGTCATCCGCGAAAAAAAGTTATAAGTGCTTTCCTTTAAATATTCCAGTACTTCCATTACCGGTCCGCCGGGCACTTTGGCTACATAAGCGGCCGCGTATGCCGGGTATTCATCAGGCTGCGGTTTTTTTATCATTTTGTATGTTTTTTAATGTTATCCTGAACGTTGTGCCTTTACCCAGTTCCGAGTCGCGCACAAAAACATCGCCATTGTGGTAATTTTTCACAATGCGTTTGGTTAATGAAAGCCCCAATCCCCAGCCACGTTTGCGCGTAGTATATCCCGGCTGAAATACCGTATCAAACTTTGAGCGCGGTATACCCTTGCCGGTATCGGTAACGTCTATCAGTATCTGGTTCTTTTTGGCCTTATTTGCGCTTATCTCCACCTTTATTTTACCACGACCTTCAATGGCGTTCACCGCGTTTTTAAGCAGGTTTTCCAGCACCCAGTCAAATAAAGGCACATTCAGTCCGGCTTTTAAATAAGGGTTGCCAGTAATTTCAAAGCTGATGTTGTTACTTACCCGCACGCTAAAATAATCAACAAAATCTTTGATCACCTCATAAACCGAATGCTCCTCCAGCTTGGGTTTCGAGCCTATTTTCGAAAAACGGTCGGCTATAATCTCCAGTCGTTTTACATCGTTTTCCATTTCGGCCATCAGCGGGTCCTTTTCGGCATTGAACTTATCTTTTATCAGCTCTATCCACGCCATTAACGATGATATGGGCGTGCCCAACTGGTGAGCCGTTTCCTTCGCCAGCCCCACCCAAACCTGGTTCTGCTCTGATTTGCGCGATGAGTTGAACGCCGTATAAGCCACCACCAAAAATATAGCGATAACAGTAAGCTGTATATAAGGGAATATCTTTAACTGTTGCAACAGCGCCGAATCCTTGTAATAAACCAGGTATTTGGTATTCAGCATGGTAAGCTCAATAGGCGCATGCTGCTTTTTCATATACGCCAGTTCCGATGCAAAATAACCCGGGTCGTATTTTGGCGAACCCTTGATTTTGTCGGCCCCGGGCATATTGATGTTGGTTTTGGTAGGATCCAAGCCACGGAAATATTTTATATCGCCCTTTTCATCAACCATAATAGCCGGCACCAATAAACTATCGCGCACCGAGAAAACATATTGTAAAAAGTCGTTATCATCGGCAATGGTGATCTGCCTCATGCTCAATGCCCATACCTGCGCCCGGGTACGTTCTGATCTGGCAATATTTTTAACAAGGTAACTGGTGTATAACAGCGATCCGCTTGCAATTATTACTGCAAAAGCTATCAGTATGTATTTCCAGCGTTTTTTCTGTTGGTATGGGTTCATAAATGAGGCCGTAAATTACGAATTTTTTAATTTGAATATCGAACGCTGAATGTCCAATAACGAATGATGAAGTAAAACAAGTACTTCGATATTTATCATTCTTTATTCGGGGTTCGATATTTTAAAGAAGGAAGTTGGGTGAGGTTCCGTATAGCAGCATTCATGAAACCGCACACCCGCTGTAACGTTTCCGTACGGTATTTATAAAGTTATACTCGTAAGTTTTTCACTATCAGTAAGTTAATTATATGGCATGGATTTTAAATACTATGTTGATATTTACATTAAAATAGCACCACCATGTTCAAAACTTATTTTAAACTGGCTTACAGGAATATCATAAAGGATAAAGCTTACTCTATTATTAATATAACCGGTTTAGCCATAGGCCTGGCATCAAGTATCCTGATTTTTCTTTGGGTACAAAATGAATTAAGTTACGACAAATTCCATAAAAATGCGGGCCAGATATATCGGATAAGCTGCAACCTGGTCGATTCTAAAACAGTGGGAACCCCTGCAGGTATGCCTGGAGGATTACAGTCGGAATTACCGGTTATTACAAACACGGTCCGCATACAACCGGCCAATACTACATTACTGGAAACGGGGAACAAAAAGTTTGAAGAAGAACGTGTGTTTTATGCAGATGCGAGTTTTATGGATGTTTTTTCATATCCGTTGGTAAAGGGCGACCGCGCCACGGCTTTAAAACAGGTAGATGCCATTTTAATAACACAGGAAATGGCAACCAAATACTTTGGAAATGAAGACCCTATTGGCAAGGTAATAAGAAAAGACAATAAGGAAAATACTGTTGTAACAGGCGTTTTGGCAAACGTACCTGGTAATTCCGATCTTCAGTTTGACTTTGTTCTTCCAATGGCCTCATTAGCCAGGACTAATGATGATTTAAAAAATAGCGTATGGACTAATTTTAATTTTTACGACTATTTACAATTAGACAAGAGTTTTAACCCTTCTGCCGCCAATTTATTAAGCCTGGAGAAGCAAATGAACCAAATATTTCATAAGCATTCTCCCGATATGAAGGCCACATTCCAATTGCAGCCTTTAACCAAAATTCACCTCTCCCCGCAAGAACAGGGTGATGAGCCGGGGCACGGTAATGCGCAATATGTAAGTATATTTTTTATAGTAGCTATTTTGATACTTGTTGTAGCTTGTATCAATTTTATGAACCTGGCAACTGCGCGTTCGGCCCGGAGGGCTAAAGAAATTGGCTTACGCAAAGTGGCGGGCGCTGTACGGGGGCAGTTGATCATCCAGTTTTTAAGCGAATCAGTATTTATTTCTTTCCTGGCCTTATTGCTTGCAGTTTTATTGGTCCGCCTGTTCCTGCCGGTGTTTAACGAGCTTGCAACACGTAAACTTACCCTCGATTTTTCCAACGTGCAGCTTTGGTTAAGCCTTTTTTGCATTGCATTGTTTACCGGGCTTATCTCCGGCAGCTATCCTGCATTGTTTCTTTCCGGCTTTAATCCTGTTAAAGTGCTCAAGGGAAATGTAAAATCAATGGGTGGTAACCTGTTGTTCCGCAACGCTTTGGTCGTAACCCAATTCATGGTATCTATTGTATTGCTCGTAGGAACAGTTGTTATTTATAATCAGCTTAAATTTATCAGGGACAGAAACCCCGGTTTCGAAAAGGCCAACCTGTTGTATATGCCGATGACAGGCGACATCTGGGGCAAGCAGCAAGCATTTAAAAATGAATTGAAACAAAACCCGCTCACCAGTGACTTTACGATAATTACCGACGTGCCCGACAACCTGGGGGGCTGGACCGTTAGTGTAAACTGGGATGGCAAAGATCCCCATTCGCAAATGCCTTTCCCGGTTATGGGTGTAAACGAGGATTTTACCCATACATTCAGGATGAAGTTGGCAGCAGGGCGCAGTTTTTCAAGAGAATTTAAAACCGATTCATCCAGCTATATGATAAATGAAAAAATGGCGGGAATTATGGGTTTAAATGCTAAAACCGCAGTAGGTAAATCATTAACGCTTTGGGGTAACAAGGGCACTATCATTGGGGTTGTAAAAGACTTTAACTTTAAACCGGTTCAGCAGGCTATAGAGCCATTGGTGATGAATTTTAATAGGATAGGTGGTTATACGGTAGTAAGAACATTGCCCGGCAAAACCAACGCTACTATACAAGCTTTAACAGCAATTAGCCAGGAGCTTAACCCGGCTTACCCCTTCAAATTTGATTTTCTTGACCAGGATCTGGCTAACCTTTATAAAGGCGAACAACAGATGGGCAACATTTTTAACCTGTTTGCCATCCTGGGTATTTTTATATCCTGCCTGGGCTTATATGGTTTATCCGCTTTTATGGCCGAGCAGCGTACCAAGGAAATTGGCGTGAGGAAAGTATTAGGTGCATCCGTGTTAAACCTCGTCTATCTATTATCCTCCGGTATCACCAGGTTGATACTGATCGCTATAGTTATCGCCATACCACTTTCATGGTACGCAGTAAACAGTTGGTTAGCAGGTTTTGCCTATCATATCACTGTTAGCTGGGTCATATTCTTCATAGCCTCGGTGGCAGCATTAAGCATCGCCTGGATTACGGTTAGCTATGAATCGGTCAAAGCGGCTATCGTAAACCCCATAAAGAGTTTGAGAACGGAATGATAGTAATTTCGGATTTCGAATGTTCGATTTCGAATTTTTAATTTGTTGGAATAGTAGCTGAATTATCCAAATAAGTCCGAATTAATCGAACTATATTTTTAAATAAAGCCGAGATATACCTCCGTTATTTGTAAATAAATTCGAAATCGAACATTCGAAATCCGAAATGAAGCTTCGCTTCGCTATCTTTGCCCCCGCAATGTCAGATAAAAAAGTTAGATTACGTTTCGCGCCGAGCCCTACCGGCGGTTTACATTTAGGCGGTGTGCGCACCGCGTTGTTCAATTACCTGTTCGCCAAAAACCATGGCGGCGATTTTATTTTACGTATTGAAGATACCGACCAAACCCGCTATGTAGATGGCGCGGAAAAATATATAATGGAGTGCCTCGACTGGTGCGGCATAACACCCGATGAAAGCCCCGCAGTCTGTGGCCCATTCGCCCCGTACCGCCAAAGCGAGCGTAAATCGCTATACCGGGAATACGCCGAAAAGCTGGTGCGCGAGGGCCATGCCTATTACGCGTTCGATACACCCGAAGAGCTCGACCGTAACCGCAAGGAGATACCAAACTTTCAATACGGCCATGCTTACCGCGATACCCTGCGCAACTCGCTTTCATTATCGCAGCACGATACCGATAAGCTGCTCGATGCCGGCGAACCGCACGTGATACGCATAAAAGTACCCGTGGGCGAAACCGTGAGCTTTAACGATATGATACGCGGCCATGTAAGTTTTGATACCAACCAGGTTGATGACAAAGTGCTTTTAAAGGCCGATGGCATGCCTACGTATCATTTGGCTGTAGTGGTTGATGATTACCTGATGAAAATATCCCACGCCTTCAGGGGCGAGGAATGGCTGCCATCCGCCCCGGTGCATTTATTGTTGTGGGACTATTTAGGCTGGAAGGCCGACATGCCGCAATGGGCACATTTACCACTCATATTAAAGCCAGACGGTCACGGCAAGCTAAGCAAACGCGATGGAGCGCGCTTAGGTTTCCCGGTATACGCCATGAACTGGTTCGATGCCAAAACAGGGGAGTTGACCCCCGGTTTCCGCGAGCTTGGCTTTTTACCCGAAGCATTTGATAACCTACTAGCGATGCTGGGCTGGAACGATGGCACCGACAACGAAATCTTTTCGTTGGATGAACTGAAGGAGAAATTCTCTATCGATCGCGTTAGCAAAGCAGTCGCAAAATTTGATTTCGAAAAAGCCAAATGGTATAACGCCGAATGGATAAAGAAGCTTAAAGCAGAAAGCTTAAAGCCAAAAGTTGTTGAAGTATTAGCGCAGAACGGGATAACTATAACCGATGAAAGTTACCTGTTAAAGGTAATTGATGCCGTTAAGGAACGCTGCGTTCTGCTAGGCGATTTTTACCAGCAATCGGCCTACTTTTTCGAGGCACCAAAAGCATACGACGAAAACGCCGTAAAACTCAAATGGAACGAAGCCAAAAATGAGTTTTTCAAAACTCTGCTGGTGATACTTAATAAAGTCGACGAAACTATCGACGCCCATATTTTCGAAGAACAATTCAAAGCCCTGATGGAAGAAAAATCCCTCAAAGCGGGCGATGTAATGCTCCCGTTCCGCATCATGCTCGTAGGCGGAAAATTCGGCCCTCATGTGTTTGATATCGCCGCGTTGTTAGGTAAGGATGAAACTATTTGCCGGGTGGAAAAGGCGCTGATGGTGTTTAACGGATAAATATTCCCCCTGTAGAGACGCAATACTTTGCGTCTTTTGTAAAAATCTCGGGTGTTATTCAAGAGACGCAAAGTATTGCGTCTCTACAAAAAAATAAATTCGAAATTGAACATCCGACATCCGAAATCATCCCTACTTCCACCTAAAACTTTTTATCATCACATCCATATCCTTCTTCACAAAATCAAGCACTGGCTGTATCGAATCGAGCTTGGGCTCGGCATTAAAATACAGCGCACCGCGGATGTAATTGTGTGTGCTGTCGGTCAAAAAGAACTGTGCCGACGAAGCCGCATTGCCATTGATAGTATAGTATATGCCGAATATCTTATTCTGCGGATAATAGATCAGCGCCTGGTTTATCCCGGTTGATTTTACCGTATGCTTAAACGCGAACGAATGCGAATCCTCTATCAACCTGTCAAATACCTGCTTCGAAGTGATGGTTTCATAGCTCAAATGCAAAGTGCCGTTGAACTGCGGGAATTGCATATTCATCAGGTATTTCATGTTGATAAGCTTCTTATCGCGCGTAATACTGGTGTCGGGTGTAATCACCGCGTATTTGGGGTATTGAAAAGTAAAGGGATACAGCCCGTTATATTGTTGATATTCCTTTTTAGGGAAAACAATGCGGTAATAGCCTCTCGGTTTAGGCGAATAATCATGATTACCACCAGTACAACCTGCAAATAACAATAACCCGGTAACTAGTAAGCCAAATATCCTCATACGTTCATTGCTGTCGAGTTCCATATATCCCATGATTTTTCGGCCTGCAGTGTAAGCATTTCATAGCCGTTTTTAATTTTGGCGCCCTGTTCTTCGCCTTTTTTTAAAAATAGTGTTTTTTCGGGGTTATACACCAGGTCATATAACAAATGCCCGGGGGTAAGGGCCTCGTAAGGTATAGGCGGGCATTCATCAAAGTTTGGCGCGGTACCCAGCGGCGTGGTATTTATGATCAGCTTATGCCGTTTAATATGGTAGGGTTTCAGGTCCTTAAACAAAATTCCTTTTGGCGTAGGTTTGCGGGTAACTACCGTCATGTTTATGCCCAGGTTGTCAAGCGCGCACTTTACGGCCCGTGCCGCCCCGCCGTCGCCCAACACCAACGCTGTTTCGTGTTCGTCGGTTATCAGCGGTTTTAACGATGTTTCAAAACCATAAATATCAGTGTTAAAGCCTTCCAGCCTAAAATCGTGACCACTTACGCCAACCTCGCCTAAGAACGAGGCGAGGATAGGGCTTTCAGCAATCACTCTGATGCAGTTTACCGCCCCTGCTGTCCTGGCGTCATGCTCTATCCAGTCAAGGTACTTTAATACATTCACTTTATGCGGGATGGTCACATTAAGCCCGCGTATATCGGGATGCATGTCGAGCATATCCTGCAGGTCCTTTATGTGTTCGAGCGGGAAAAGTTCATACTCTGCATCTTTTATCTTTTCTCTCTCGAATTTTTCGGTAAAATATTTTTTCGAAAAGGAATGTGTTAGCGGGAAGCCAATAAGCCCGTATTTCTTCATGGGGTAATATTATAGATCACAAATCTATCTATTTAAATGCTCTTACGCCCTAAAGGTTTAAAAAACTTTCCAGCCGACCGCTGTCATTGGCTTGCGAAAGCTCTTTAAGGTCACCGGTTTTTTTAACGTTATTGGCCGGGTCGTTAATATAAGCTAGCAGGCTTTTTATAGCATTTATCGTGATGGTTTTGCTATTGTGCTGTTTTGTTTCTATGGCATATTTAGCCATCGAGGCCACATAAACCATCATCAGCTCATTATTTTGCAGGAAAGAGCGGGTCGAATTTTCATCCAGCGTAAAAGTGAAATCGGGTGTACCGTCCATCCACTTCATTAAAAACTGTGCGGCTATTGTTTTGGTATCGGTGTTTTTATCAATGGGGGTCGAAATAATGAAGTCAGCAGTTTGCACCACCGCAGGTTCAGCTAATTTATAGTCCTTGCTTTTTTGCAGCTTTATTTCGTCAAACTGCGGCAGGCTTTGGGCAAACACATTGCACGCAACGAAAGCAAATACACAAACAAGTAATATCCTTTTCATTTTGATACCAACATTTCAGCATATAAATATAGGGAAAAAATAGAAGCAAGAAACAAGATGCAGGAAGCAAGAATTAGGCTGATAGTTTCTATATCTTGATTCTTGCATCTTGACTCTTGCTTCTTTCCCCACTATAAAAAATGATCGAATGTATCGCTACGTATCCCTAAGCGCAATGTTTCCAGCGGGATAACCTCAGCAGGCGCTATATTACCTAAACTAACGTTAGCGCCAATAAGTTTTATAAACCACACTTGCTGCGCTTTTTGCGGGGCCTCCCATATAATGGTTTCTTCGGGTATTTGCGTAAGTATCTCATCCACCAAACCCTGCCTAACTTCGCCCGAATCACGGTAAATACCAACATTGCCGCTTTCGCGCGCTTCAGCTATCACTTTCCACGATCCTGCTTCAATCTCCGCCTTCATCAGCTGTATCCATTTGTAAGGCGCAAATATTTTCTGTATGTCCTTCGATCCCACTTCTGATATTACCGTATAGTTCTCGCTCAGTTTGCGTATGTATTCGCATTTAATATCATGCTCAATGGTTATCGAACCATCCGAAACTTCCACATACTCCATTTTGTATTTATCAAGCGTGCGGCAGTAGTCGTCAAACTGGTTACGTATTATAAATGCCTCGAATAGCGTCCCTCCAAAATAAACCGGCAGACCGGCGTCGCGGTACAGATCCAACTTTTCGCTAAGTTTAGGGGTAACAAACGAGGTTGCCCAACCTAATTTTATAATATCGCTGTGCACACCTGCAACTTCGATAAAATCTTCGGCCTGCCTTACACTAAGGCCCTTATCCATTACCATTGTTATGCCGCTGTTACGCGGTTTGGCGGTACGCTCGGGCAGGTTATTAATATGATAGTTCATACAAAGTAATTAGGTTGAAAATAGCATCAACGGATTTAACACTAAACCCGCGGCAAAGTTCAAAAAAAAAACCAAAACATAAACAGGTTTTGGTTTTAAATAAGTAACAATATTAGTTACTGTTTATGAAGATATTGTTAAGGGAAAACATTGAGTGATTGAGTGAATTTCCGATTGACTGAATATTATTATCAATTTTCAAATCACTAATTCACTCAATCACTAATTCAGTAACTATTTCGTATACCTGTTAATTATATCCACAATCACTTTATTCTTCTGTAACTGTGGCAGGTAATCAAACAAAATATAGTGCTTCTCCGGGTCAGATGCCAACGCCAGCTCCAAATAGTTCAGCGCTTCGTTGTAATCGCCCTTGGCAAATAAATAGGCCACCATGCGGTAATACAATTCAGCAGCCTCAGGATTGTTTTTTATAGCGTCTGATATTACACCAATAGCATCAACCAGCCTGTCCTGCTCATATAATATCGATGAGTAATCCAGCCAGGCATCCACATCAAGCGGGTTTAACTCTACCACTTTTTCATAAGCCTGTTCAGCTTCGGCCATGTGTTTTAACTTGTATTCAGCATCGGCAATGGCAAACCAGTAATCGGCGTTGGCTATATCAAGGTCCAATGCTTTCTTATAAAAATGCAACGCCTCAAAATAGCGCTCCTCAAAATCAAGTGTTACGCCTATTCCAAACCACGCATCGGCCAATTTCGAATCCATCTTTACCGATTTCTTATAAAAGGCCCGCGCATCATCCATTTGCTCCAGCTTTTCATAGCATTCGCCAATGGCGCAATAGGTATCGGCATTAGGCTGCTCGTACTCAAAAGTATGGCGGTAAACCTCAATGGCCTCGGCATATTTCTCTAAATTCACCAATGCATTGCCCTTATTAAAGTAGGCCGATGCAAAGCTGTCTTTTATTAATATAGCATAGTCGTAAGCATCTATCGCTTTTTCAAACAGGCCTAACTTGGTAAAGGCGTTGCCTAAATTATACCACGCGGCATAGCTGTAGGGTTCGGTATCGATATATTGCTGATAAAACTGTACGCTTTCTTCCTGGTTGTCGAGCACATCATAGCAAAACGCTAGTTCATACAAGGCATCCTGGTTTTCCATGTTCTGTTTCAGGCACAGCTTTAAATAATTTATTGCCGTGTTGTAGTCGCCCATGTTTTGGTGCACGTAGGCTATATGCAACAATACCTCATCCGTTTCTTCGGCAAGGCCCAGTGCTTTTTCATAGTTTTCCAGTGCCTCATCAAAGCGCTCCATGCTTTCGTAAAGGTTACCACGGATAATATAGATATCCGCGTCCGATGCTTCAAGCATGGCGGCCTTGTCCAAAGCGGCAAACGCTTCGTCAGAACGGTTGGTGACAACTAACAGCTGGGCTTGCTTTATTAAAAATACGGCGGCAAAAGGGTGTTGATTGCGCGCATACTCAGATACCTGTAAGGCTTTGGCCGGATCATTCTTTTCGATGTAGTAGTCGATAATGTTCTCAAAAGCCTGGGCATCAAAAAAGTACTGGTCATGATTGCGAATCATTTCTTCGTACCGTTCTACCGAGAATTTTGGGTCCTCGTTAAAACCAAATTCAAAATCTTCTTCCATTCAATTAGGTTTGGGAACAATACTCAACTAAGCAAATCAACGTCGTGTTTTATGCTTAACCGAGATTAAATTACAATTATAAGAACCTAAAAGGCAATTAAGTTTTCAACATTCGCACATTATCAACATGGATTTTTTACAACTACCTGATAATAAATGTAAACCATTTTGCGGCAAACGGTGGGTGGATAATAAATTGCCTTAAAGATTTTTACCTTTGACAAAAGTAACCATTATGAGCATAGATATAAGCAAAGTTCTGAATCATTTACATATAAACGACACAAACGAGGCGTTTAGTACAGGCAGTAAATGGGGAAGCAGCAGCAATGCCGCTGTAAAAAACATCCTTTCGCCGGTTGATGGTAAAAAAATAGCAGCCGTAAAATTTGCTACAGATAGTGATTATAACAAAGTGGTTGAAACCGCCGCTAAAGCATTTAAAACGTGGCGCACCATACCCGGCCCCAAGCGCGGCGAAATAGTACGCGAAATAGGCGAGGCACTGCGCGCAAACAAACAACAATTAGGCGCACTGGTATCATATGAAATGGGCAAGAGCCTGCAGGAAGGCTACGGCGAAGTACAGGAAATGATTGACATTGCCGACTTTGCAGTTGGCCTCAGCCGACAGATGTACGGACTCACCATGCATTCCGAGCGCCCCGAGCACCGCATGTATGAGCAGTACCACCCGCTGGGGATAGTGGGCATCATATCGGCCTTTAACTTCCCGGTAGCGGTTTGGAGCTGGAATGCCATGCTGGCCTGGGTTTGCGGCGACGTTTGCATTTGGAAACCATCCGAAAAAACACCGCTGACTGCTATTGCTTGTCAGCACATTGCACAGGAGATATTTAAAAAGCATAATATCGAAGAAGGCGTATCATGCCTCGTTATCGGCGACCGCAACATAGGCGAACTAATGGCTAACGATACCCGCCTGCCATTAATATCGGCTACCGGTTCAACCCGCATGGGCAAAGCCGTAGGTGCCGCGGTAGGGGCAAGATTAGGCAAAAGTCTGCTTGAACTTGGTGGCAATAACGCTATCATCATCAGCGAACATGCCGATTTGGATACCTCGCTGGTTGGCGCGGTATTTGGCGCTGTAGGTACCGCCGGGCAGCGCTGCACCTCAACACGCAGGCTGATTATCCACGAGAGTGTTTATGATGCCTTCAAACAAAAAATGGTAAATGCCTATAAACAAATCCGCATAGGCGACCCGCTCGACGAAAACAACCACATGGGCCCGCTGATCGATCAGGACGCAGTGGCGCTTTACCTTGATTCCATTCAAAAGTGCAAAGCCGAAGGCGGTAAGTTTGTGGTTGAAGGCGGAAAGCTTGAAGGGGATAAATATGCCTCGGGCTGTTATGTTAAACCTTGCATTGCCGAGGTGGAGAATAGCTACAAAATAGTTCAGCACGAAACATTTGCGCCGATATTATACCTTATCAAATACAAAACGCTCGATGAAGCCATCGCCTTGCAAAACGGCGTGCCGCAGGGCCTTTCATCATCCATCATGACGCTTAATCTGCGCGAAGCGGAACAGTTTTTATCGTCAGGAGGTTCCGATTGCGGTATTGCCAATGTAAACATCGGTACGTCAGGTGCTGAAATAGGCGGCGCATTTGGTGGCGAAAAAGAAACCGGCGGCGGCCGGGAATCTGGCTCCGACGCCTGGAAAGTGTACATGCGCCGGCAAACCAACACTATAAACTATTCAACAAAAGCGCCTTTGGCACAAGGCATAAAATTTGATTTGTAGGCCCCACCCAACCCTCCCCGGTAGGGAGGGCTTTAAAGAAATATTATTTTTAAGTCTCCCCTACCGGGGGAGGTTAAGAGAGGGCTACCAATGAACATTAATACTCGCGGTTTTTTCTTAGGATTGATATTTTTACTGCCGGCAATATTTGCCGTTGCACAAACGCCGTCATTACGCCCCGATCCGCCCAAAAACTGGCACACGCTCGATCTGAAAACTGATGGCTATTTTGGTGTCAGCCTGAATGATGCCTACCAGTTTTTAAAAGGGAAAAAGAGCAAAACGGTATTGGTGTCCATCATTGATAGTGGTGTCGACACGCTGCAGCAGGATTTGCAAGGTGTGCTTTGGGTAAACCCCAATGAAAAACCGGGTAACAACAAGGACGACGACCATAACGGTTATGTGGACGACAAGCATGGATGGAATTTTTTAGGCGGGAAAAACGGCAGGGCTGATATTGATGAAACCAGCGAAGAAACCCGCAGCTTTTATAAGCTTCAGGGTAAGTACGCCAACGTTAAAGCGCCAATAAATGGCGATGATAAGGAATACGTCTACTGGTTAAAGGTGAAGGTAATGCACGATTCAACCGTTGCGCGTTCAACCAGCGACCTGCAATACCTGCGGCCCGAATTAAGCGCGCTGATGATAAGCAACGGCTTTATAAAAAAGGCCCTTAACCTGCCGCCCGGAGGTAGCTTTTCAATGTCCGACCTGGAAAAACTGCAAAGCAAGAACGACACCATTATCGACAGCAAAATGGTATGGACGCAGGTTTTTCAGCAGGAGGGAACAAGCAGTACCAACGTTGCGGTAATAAAGGATGTAAGCGACTATATAAAAAAGCTAAATAATGATCTGAATCCCGACCTAAAAGCGCGCGGCGAGATAGTAGGCGATGACCCCGATGTGAATGATGGCAAACCCTACGGCAATAATATTTTGAAATACAGCGATGCCGACCACGGCACAGGCGTAGCCGGTTTAATAGGCGCTAAACGCGATAATGGCTACGGTATTGATGGCATTGCCGACAATGTAAACATAATGGTGATAAAGGCCCTTGATAATGGCGATGAGTATGATAAGGACGTTGCCAATGCCATACGTTACGCGGTTAATAACGGCGCTAAGATTATCAATATGAGTTTTGGCAAAAAGCTATCGCCGCATAAGGATTGGGTTGATGCCGCCTTTAAATACGCGGCATCCAAAGATGTGCTGCTGGTAATAGCCTGCGGTAATGACAACCTCAATAACGACTCGGTAACCGAATACCCCAATACCACATTTTTAGACGGAACTTTACACGATGAAAATGTAATAGAAGTAGGCGCATCAGCTCCCTGGGCAGATACTACATTGGCCACAGGCTTTAGTAACTACGGCAAAAATACGGTAGATGTATTTGCCCCCGGCGAAAAAGTAACCAGTATTAATTCCGGCGCTGAGTTTAACACTGCCGATGGCACCAGCTTCTCGGCCCCCATAGTATCAGGCATTGCAGCGCTTATACTCGAATATTATCCCAAACTAAGCGCGGCGCAATTAAAGCAGGCCATTATGCAATCGGCCACACCGTTAACCGGCTTTATGGTAAACAAACCCGGCACCCATCAAAAAGTTGATTTTAGCACCCTTTGTAAAAGCGGCGGCATAGTCAACGCCTATAAAGCGCTCGAAGTAGCCTCGAAGATGAAGGGGGAGCGGTAAATATTTCATTTGAAAATTGATGATTTGAAAATGAGTTGGGGAAGCGAAAATTCCCAATTTGTCATGCTGACGAAGGAAGCATCTTCTACGCCATGCAAATTCGCCACAAGTCAATCGTAGAAGATTCTTCGTTCGTCAGAATGACAAACGCCATTATACCGCAACTGGTTTAAGAGTGAGCGACGCGCTTTTAAATCAAACCAAATTCTTAAGCTCCCCCTTCAGGGGGGTGGGGGGCTACACATCCACAAACTCAATATTATCCCACGTCTGCCTCTTATAATAATAAAACATGATCCAGTTAATAAACAATAACGGGATTATCGCTATCCATATCACCATTTCCCATTGCATGATGTAATAATGGCCAAACCCTACTGCGGCTATAAATGCCAGCATCAACATGGAAGTGATGAATTTGCCACCGCCTTGCTTGGCAATAACCGGTTTAGAAAAAGGCAAGCCCTTCACCGTAAAAATCGCCACTATCATGCCGTAAATGGTACAAAATAAAAAGGCCACAATGCTATCGTTTATGGTTTGCGGCCCCCATATAAAAACGCTGGTTATGCCTATCACCAAACAATAGGGCAAAAAATAAAGGGTAATAATGGCCTTGTACATGCCCGATAATATCTTACCCGGCTGATCAACCGGCAAAGCATAATAAACCCAGGCCGATTTATATTTGGACGACATGGAGACGTTGGATAGCACCGTCATCAATATAAACGTGCACAGGTATATCAGGAAAACATAGCTATGCCCGGTTTGCATTTTACCAATGCGTTGCGAAACACTTGTGCCGTTGCTGCCATTCAGCGTAAAATATAAAAAGTAAATAGGCACGTAAGCAAACGATGGGTAAACCTTCAGCTTAAATTCGCGGGTACGCGCCGCCAGTTTACGGGTGATGTTAAAGCCCGCGTTCTCCACCGGGTCAGAGGTGATTATTGAACCTATTTTGTCTATCAAACTAAATTTACCCGCTTTCTTAATATTCGCCGCCGAATTACTGTTCCCGTCGGATGTAGCAATGATCGATAATCGCCTGTTAAAGCCCGGCGCCAATACTTTTGCAACCAGCCACAAGCCTATAACCGGCATCACCAGCCCTATTACGGCAAGTACAGCCGTAATAACGTCCGCACGACCGGGATGCAGCAGCAATTCGTTTAAAGCAGCTATCCAAACCGGGGGTATAACATATGCCCACCAATGGCTCAGCAGGCTGATATCGGCCAGTGCCGAAACATTGATCAGCTTCGGCAGCAAATAATAGGTGGCGAATATCAATACCGAAAAACCTATCTGGAAATAGCTGATAATGTCCTTAAATTTTTGCGGGCTCACAAACCGCATCAGCACCAGGTAAATAATATTCACCGTAAATATGCTCAGGAAGGTAGCCTCCAGTATCTGTATAAAAAATAACGGCGCAGCCCAGGGGCCATCAATAAAGCCTATAACAATTATACCACCAATGCCCTGCAATAAAGCCAGGCGTGTAATATAAATGCTGATGTGTAATATGCGGGCTACGGCAACCGTACGGTCATTAACCGGCCGGGGTAACAGAATGAACTGGTCGCGTGGGTCGACCAGTACAGAGGTAAAGTCCGATATCAGCGTTATCGACATCATCACCATAAAAGCAATGAAATACAGCGTTTGGGCAACATAGGGCGTTGCCTTACCTAAAAACAGAAATATGCTTAATATAAACCCCAGAACTATTGTCATTATGCTGATAAATATCGGGTTCTGCACCTTGCCGGGATTTTTCGGAGTGGCATTCCGCTTAGCCGCGAACGTGGCTTTTGGCCTGCGTTCATCAATCAGCAGTTTTGTTTTTAGTATGATCTGTAGCTGATCGGTGTCAACGCCTGTTTTTTTCAAAATGGGGTTCAGCAGCGCTACGAAACGTAAAAATATTTTATCCATAACGGTTAATCCAGGGCGTTGATAATGGCATCGGTTTCAGTTGTTGAATCACCATGCCCCGTTAATTTCGAAAATATGCTCTCCAGTGTATCGCTATGATTTTGTTTTAACGATTCAAAAGTACCGTCGGCAATTATCGCCCCCTTATCTATCAGTAGTATCCGGTCGGCCACTTTTTCCACAATATCCATCATATGCGAGCAGTAAAATATGGTCTTTCCCTCTTTCGACAAACGCATGATCAATTCCTTCACCAATATCACCGCGTTAGCATCCAGGCCCGACAAAGGCTCGTCCAGTATAATTATCTTTGGGTTATGGATGATACCGGCCGTCAGCAGTACTTTTTGCTTCATCCCTTTCGAGAAGGTATCCATCCGGTCATCAACATTAGCGGCCAGTCCAAAGGCGGCCAGTAATTTTCGCGCCCTGTCATGCAGTGTTGCCTCTTCCATGCCATATAGTTTGCCAATAAAATCAAGGTATTCCATTGGCGTAAGCACATCATATATTTCAGCATTCTCAGGCACATAGCCAATCAGCTTTTTTATTTCTTGAGGATCATCGGCCATACTGATGCCGTTTATGATCACCTGCCCCTGGAAATCGGGGATAAGCCCCGTCAATATTTTTACCGTGGTTGATTTGCCCGCGCCGTTAGGCCCGATATAGCCCAATACCTGCCCGGGATAAATGTCCAAGGTTAGGCCTTTAAGCACCAGTTTTGTATCGTATGATTTTGATAAATTGCGAATTTGGATAATAGGGGTCTCGCTCATATGTTGTGTTTAAGTTCTATGGCCGTAAGTTAAAAAATATTTGAATAGTGAAATTAAAAATAATGCTTTCACAAAATATTCTTTTCCTACCTTTAAATTTGCTTTTTAATTTTTTTAAGAGTAAAAGTGTGATTTATCTCAAAGCCTAAACCTGTAATAAGCGCATGTTTAAAAAAATCCTCATTTTATTTTCCCCGACAATATTTTGTATCTTAAGTTATAGTTGTAATCCTGCAAAAAGCTCTAAAAATAAAGTAGACAAAAATGAATTTGAGGGTGTAATCACTTATCATGAAATAGAAAAAGCCAGTAATGGCATTATAAATACAGATGATACAGTACAGCTTTTTTATGCTAATGGAAATTATGTAGGCGTGCACTCTCGAACATCCCCCAAATTTCATGTAGTTAAAGATTATTATTTTGCAGATAAAACTTTACGATTATTTCTTTTTAATACTTCGGACACCTTGCATCATCTGGATTTAAATTTCCCCCTTCAGAAGCTTGAAGGCTTTAAAGTAAAAAAATTAAATGATCAGGTACTTTCAAAGAAATGCGAAGATATAGAGGTTAATATCAGCTACCCGGGGAAAGATTCTACCACTTACACAGACATAAATTTTGTATTTTCAAGGGGATATTTAAAAGTAGATAAACAACACTTTGCAAACTGGAATCTCGGCTTTTTTAACAAAACTATAAATGAATCGGGAGCATTCTATCTAAAATTTAAAACTGTCCATTTTGATAGTTCACACAAAAATATTTTGTCTAGTAAAACTTATGATGTCATATCTGTAAAAGAAGAAGCTGTCGACCCTAAAATGTTCGAAATTGATACTACGATGATTAAATGACCTGATCGGTTGCTCCATACAAATAATCCATAATCGTCCCATCCAAATCAGCTGGCGCATCATACTTCCACGTAAGCTTATAAAGAGGCGACACTTTATTATCAATATGCGCTTTTATTTCGGGGGTTAACGGGCTGTAAATACCTGCAAACAAAAGGGCGTGAGGTATATCGGCACTTATTCGCGGCGTAGCATCCCACATCGCTTTAAAGTTATCATCATGCAAATAGATCTGCTCAAACAAATAATGGAACCAGAAATATGGATGTACCTTTAATATACCAGTGGCAAGCTTGCTGAACCATATTTGCCTTTTCATTCGCAGCAGCGGCTTGTTCAGCTTTTTCCACCCTGAGTTTTCAATATGTTGTAAATCCGGGTTATCGGCCCAATACAGGTTTACCTTATTACAATAGGTACTTGCAATGTAATTGTATTTCTCTGTAGCAATAAACCAGCTCGAGAGCATTCGGTCGGGACCGGGCCGTTCAAAAGCAAAAAAGCCCGAGGATAAGTTATCAAACAGCCATTCATCCAGTGGTCTCATACAAAAACACGTGGCATCCACCCAAACACCGCCATGTTTTGCCAATAAGTTTATGCGTAATATATCCGACAATGCCTGGCTTGAGACACGTTTTTGCACCGGTGGCATATAACTATTAATATTATTTTCATCGAGCAAAATAACCACCCAGCCCGGGTTATGCATCACCCACGATTCATAGCATTTACGCACCAGCAGCGGCGCATTTTCAAGCCCTTGCAACCACAGGAACCATATTTTTTTAGGCAGGGTGTTATCCAAGTTCTACTTATTTTATCTTGATGAGGTAATTAGCATCTGCATAAACTACACGAACCTCTCCTTTCCCGGCTTGATTTGCATTTAATGTCCGCACCATAAGCGCTACTTTATAATGCGCGGTTTCTTTAATAAGCAGGAGCTGATCATCGGCAACTACATATTGGTTATCGCTGGTATCGCTTTTTACTCTATTGTAGCTTTTTTTAGCCGCTATTAATTTTTTAGCAAGGTCCGTCACATCAAACGATACTTTTTCATTATTTATTTCGAGGGAATAGTCGCTATACGACTTTTTTTGTTCAATGAATTTTATCCCGCCAAATAATTGGGTGGTAGTGTCGTTATAACCTTTTGCATTTACAAAATAATCGTAGTCTTTTATATTATCTATATCGCCGTCCTTTCTAAAAATGTAGTTAGTCATCGCCGTGGCAGAATCCACAGCGTATCTTGAACCAAAATAACCGGGATATTTATTTAAACCAAGCTGCTTGCTTGCCCAGTTTAGTTTTCTTTCGCGCAGCTCATAATTTTCAACAATAAAATTACCATTCCATTGGCTTTTCTGCTTGCTTAGCGAATCACTTACTGCACTTAGGTCAGTAGTAAAATATGGCTGTAGCGATGTAAGGTCGTGGTGGTTAACCAGGTAATACAATACATCAGAGGCACGGCCGCCATCCTTTGTACTTATTTTTTTCACTGGCAATAATTTGCCATTTTTATAAGCATTGTTCCTTTTTAAAATATTAACCAAAATACTTCTTTGCGAATACATCGAAACTGAGAACGCACTTTGCGGGCCGTATACCGATAAAAGCGTTACGATGCATAATGATACAGGAATGGTCTTAATATTCTGTTTTTTGGAGAACAGGAAATAGCAGGTAATAAATAGCAGCCAGCAGGCAAGCGCTATTAAAAAGTACCTGGGTTCCGTTATACCATAGCTCGACAATCGTTGGGCTACGGCTACAAATAATAAGCCCAGTAGCGGGATCAATAAAAAATAGAAACTACGGGTATAGGTTTTCAACCATTTGTTCTCGGCCTGATCGCGTACAGGATAAACAAGCAACAGCGATAATATACCAAACACGGCATAGCTCAATATTAAATAAGATACCGAGCCTTTTGGCAGGTTCCACTCTATCAATATTTTAATTTCATAGGCCAGTAATATTAATACATATACACTGGCCAGCGGAATAAGTACATATTGAGTAAAAACTTTTAACCCTTTAGGATAGCTGGTGTCATCATTAAGCGCCATGAAATTGGACGGTACGCCCGCCAGGAAAAAAGTGGTGCTGAATATGCCTACTATCCATGTAAATAAAATGGAAAACGTATCCCATTCAAATTTAAAGTTAAACAGGTAGTTCATCGCTCCAATAGCAGCCGACAAACCCAGAAAAAGAACAATACCATATAAAGCTGACGTTAAAAACCGCAGAAAAAGCGTTTTATTAAATTGCCAGAACCCCTGTATATTATATCCTTTTGTAAAAGCGGCAAAGGCTACAAGCAAGTGTAATCCCAGGCTAAGCAAAAAGAAACGAACAAAATCGGCCTCACGTATGCCCGGGTTTATAACAAATAATAACGATAAGGCCACAACAGTAGTTATCATGTGCAACAGCAATTTACGGCTTAATTTTAAATCATCACTTTCAGCATATAGCGTAGCTGCCAAATTTAATAGCAGGCCAAGGTTCCCAATTATCATTACACGCAGGCACCAGTTTTCGCCCACACGGTTTACGTCCGATAGCTCAATTTTAATTGTTGCCGCTATAGTACCCGCTAAGGCAAACAGTATTTCAAAGGGGAAACGCTTAATGGTTTTACCCGCGCTTTCGGCCAGTGTTTTTATTGATGGGAATTTCATGTGATAAGGATTTACAGATAAATGTAAAAAACATATACACACAAGCAATAAAAATTCCGCTTTAAAATTACACGGGTTGTTTTTAACGCATCAATCCCTATATTTGCGCCATAAAATTTTTCGGATTAAAATGAGAGCAATACAATTCAGGGAAGCGCTTCGCGAAGCAATGGTTGAAGAAATGCGCAACGACGATAAAATATACCTAATGGGCGAAGAAGTTGCCGAATACAATGGTGCCTATAAAGTGAGCCAGGGTATGCTTGATGAATTTGGCGCTAAACGTGTTATTGATACCCCCATTTCTGAATTGGGCTTTGCCGGTATAGGCATCGGCTCGGCCATGAACGGCCTGCGCCCGATAATAGAGTTCATGACGTTCAATTTCTCGCTCGTAGCCATCGACCAAGTGATAAACGGCGCTGCCAAGATCATGTCTATGAGCGGTGGCCAGTTCTCGGTGCCTATCGTATTTCGCGGCCCTACCGGTAACGCAGGTATGCTAAGCTCGCAGCACAGCCAGTGTTTTGAAAGCTGGTATGCCAACTGCCCGGGTTTAAAGGTGGTAGTGCCATCAAACCCGGCTGATGCCAAAGGCTTGTTAAAATCGGCAATTATTGATCCCGATCCGGTTATTTTTATGGAATCGGAATTAATGTATGGTGATAAAGGCGAAGTGCCCGAAGAAACTTATTATATTGAATTAGGCAAAGCTGCCGTAACCAAGCAAGGTACCGATGTAACTTTGGTAGGTTTTGGCAAGATAATGAAGGTAGTTAACGCTGCCGCAGCTGAATTGGAAAAAGAAGGCATCCATGCCGAGGTGATCGACCTGCGCACCGTGCGCCCTATCGATTACGAAACTGTTATCAACTCAGTTAAAAAAACCAACCGTTTAGTTTTGGTTGAAGAAAGCTGGCCTTTAGGCTCAATAGCCACCGAAATTGCCTTCAAAGTGCAAAAAGACGCGTTTGATTATTTGGATTCACCTATCCTGCGCATAATGGGTGGTGATGTGCCATTGCCATACGCACCAACCCTGATACAGGAATACCTGCCAAACCCTGAACGTGTTATCAAAGCCGTTAAGGAAGTGATGTATTTGGTGAAATAGTTTATAGAGACCAGAGGTTAGTGATTAGAGATTAGTTGCTACATGATATAAAGCCCCGCTAAACAAAATTGGCGGGGCTTTTTTATTCCCCGTTGTTTGTGTCCCACAAACAGCCTCAACGCTGGTCTAAGTTTAGCGTAGCGTAACTTCGACCCAAAATGTTGTAAGTTTTCAACTTACGACCCCGTCAAATTTTTTATTACCTAACTCCCGCCTTTTTATTTATTTTTAGCCATTATAAAATCAACCGGTCAAATGAAATCATTAAGCCTGAAGCACTTTTTAATAGCCGCGTTTTTGTTATGCGGCACATTTGCAGCAAAAGCGCAAACAACCGAAAGTACCACAACAAAGCCCGCAGCTAAAACAGCCGCGCCGGCAGCAAAAGGCGTTGTAAGTTATATCGAAACTTTTTTTAAAAAGTACAAAACCAGTTCCGATTCGGCTATTGATTATATCTTCAGCACCAATAAATTGTTTACCAACCTAAGCCAGATAAACCTGTTAAAGGCAAAGCTTGATTCATTGCAACTTTCGCTTGGCCCCTTCATCGGTCGTGAACTTATTGCCGAAAAAAGCGCTACCAACAGCCTGGTTATATACAGCTACATCGTAAAACACGAAAACCAACCCATCCGGTTCATCTTTATGTTCTACAAACCGCATAACGATTGGGAACTATACCGCTTTAATTATGACGATGGTATGGATGCCGAAATGCTGGAATCAGTTAAGATAAATAATAAGCGACCGTAGACATAGAGTAGCGATCAGATATTAATTTTTTAGAACCCTCTCCTTTGGAGAGGGCAGGGTGAGGTCACTCCAATATCTTCATCAACCCATTCAACTCATCCACCTTCTCCATTGCGCCGGCATGCTCGTAGGCGCTCACTAAATTGCGCAATACCCGTTTTATAATATCGGTATTTGAGCAGGGTTCATAAAACTGCTTGTCGTATTTCAGGTTAAGCTGTTTCAAAAACATATCCACGTCCCTGCGCCCAAAAATAAAACCCTTGTTAAAGGCATTTATATAAAACAATACGCCGCCTTCAAATTCGCTTTGTTGGCTTTCGTCCATATAAGCCAAAATAAAATGCTGCGGCAGGTTTACGCCATAAACCGGTATATCTAGTTTTTGGGCTATGATGGAATAAATAATAGCCAGCGATATTTGGTTGCCCTTTTTGGTTTCTAAAACCTGGCTCAAAAAGCTGTTCTGCGGGTCGAGGTGATTGGTAGTATTGCCGCTAAAGCCATATATGTTGTAAAACACATGGTTTATCAGTTTTATCTGCTCAGGCGGACTAGCCTCGTTCATCATCTGTATCCAAATGTCGCGCTTTATGGCCTCCACCTGGTTTATTACCTTTTGCTCGTCAAGGTCGGGGTATTGGTAGCGGTTGATGATCAATATGCCCTGCAAAAAAAGGTCGAATGCGCCGCCATGCACCCATAGGCGCAGGTCGTTCTTTAAAGTACCAAACTGTATCTCGTGTACCAGGTCGGCAATGCGTTCCTGTTGTACAGGTTCAAAAGCCTGTTCAAAAGCCGACTCCAGGTAACCAACAGCCTCGCTGCCGTACGACAGCAGTTTCTCATGCACATGGCTGTATACTTCCTTATCGGGGTCGTCCAAAAGGCGTATTAATGAATTTACTACGGTTTCGTTTATCATGCGCTACTGCTAAAATAACAAACTTTATATACTTTTACAAGCGGTTAGCATCAGGAGCCAAGGGTCAGGAATCAAGACAGAAAAAACAAAATAACAGATTTGTGGCAGATTATCAGAAGTTTGCCGCTTCAAATCCTGCTTCTTGACTCTTGATTCTGCTTCTAAATACTTACAACCATGTTTAACTTAAGGTTCGCCAAAGATTTTTTTTTACACAGGCTTAACGCAAAAACCCGCCACGGCATTCATTCACCCTTTGTTTACCGCCTGGTTGGTACTGTTATTTACGATAAGAACACAAAAAAAGTATACACCGAAGTTGAGGCAATCCGTAAAAAATTACTGGCCAATGACCAAACCATAACCATTATCGACCTTGGTGCCGGCTCGCACGTAAACAACAACCGCCAAAAAAAGATAAGCGACATAGCAGCCCATGCCCTAAAGCCGCCCAAACTGGCGCAATTACTTTACCGCATCGCCGCCGATCTGCAACCAAAAAACATCATTGAATTGGGCACCTGCCTTGGAGTAACCACCATCTATCTTCAAAAAGCCGCGCCCGACGCCAAAGTGTACACCCTCGAAGGCTCGCCCGAAACCGCCGCTGTAGCAAAAAACGAATTCAGCAAAGCCGGTTTAAATAATATTGATTTAGTGACCGGCAATTTCGACGATACCCTGCCGACGATAATTAATAGTCTGGATAAAGTGGATTTGATGTTTGTAGATGGCAACCACCAAAAAGATGCCACCCTCAAATACTTCGAATGGTGCCTACCCAAAGTGCACGAAAACACCCTCCTCATTTTCGACGACATCTACTGGAGCGAAGGCATGAAAGAAGCCTGGGCACAAATAAAGGCCCATCCGCAGGTAACCGTAACGGTTGATTTGTTTTGGA
Organism: uncultured Mucilaginibacter sp.; assembly: GCA_903915155.1. Lineage (GTDB taxonomy): Bacteria > Bacteroidota > Bacteroidia > Sphingobacteriales > Sphingobacteriaceae > Mucilaginibacter. The sequence goes on along the minus strand of CAIWRU010000023.1, from coordinate 4,943 downwards.
TTGGGTTGGTGTACTTTAGAAAGGGCCAGGTGAAGGAGGATTTCAAAATAAGAATGAACTAGGATTAAACGGATTTTTTTGATTTACCGGATATTTAAAAAGATAGTTTACTAAATATATGGCAGAAGGATTAATTAATGATGATCTGACACATAAGATTATTGGTTGTGCGATGAAAGTGCATTCTTCACTTGGTAGTGGGTTTCAGGAAGTGATATATCAAAATGCACTTGAGTTGGAATTTGCTCATCAAAAACTTTCATTTAGCAGGGAACGGGAAATGCCCATTTACTATCGACAAGTGTAAATAGGGACACGTAGGGTCGATTTTTTTGTAGAAGGTTCAATCATGGTTGAACTAAAAGCAACAGCAAATCTTGAAGACGTACATTTAGCACAAGCTATAAATTATCTGGAAGCGTACAACACCCAAATTGGGTTACTGATTAATTTTGGAAGTAAATCACTAACATTCAAACGCCTCTTTAACAAAAAATTTAAGCCTATATAATAAATTAGGATGACCAACTATTAATACATCCTGTAAATCCAAAAAATCTGTTTAATCCTGGTTCTTAAAAAGCCTCTCCCAGCGCAATATAAAACCCGCTTTCCCTTTTCTCACCCGCAGGCTTCTGCCCAATCCCATAATCCGCCCTTATGCTAAGGCCCTTTTCGGTATCAAAAAAGTAACGTACTCCGCCGCCGTAGTCGGGTTTTAATTGCGCGGCGCTAAAGGCTTTATGTGCCACCTCGCCTGTGCCTAAAAAAGCATCTAAGCCAAAACGGTCACTTACACGGTATCTCAATTCTGTTTGGCTGCCTATAAAGTTCCTGTCGCGGTAACGGCCATTGTAATAACCGCGCATCATTTCGTCACTACCCAGTTGCGGCAGCAGGTAAAACGGCGAACGGCCCCCTATTAAACTTTGTTCCTGTATGTCAAAGCCCAGCACCAAAGCTTTGCTCAAAGCAAAATATTGCGAGTATTCAATATTGAAAAAACCGCCGTTATAACTGTTATTTCCAAATATACCCTGCATCAAATTCAAATAGGCATCAATAATTATCCCCTTTGTAGTATAGGTATTATTGTTGCGGGTATCATAGGTTAAAGAGGGGCCAAGGTAAACGGCCGAGCCCCCTCCGTGGTTCTGTATATCAGGGTTATTTTTAAATGCCAAATTTTGATTAAAATTACCCGAGTAGTAATAGTATTTAAATATGCCGCCTACAACGCCCGCGTAAAGATCTTTAGCAACCAGGGTTTGCGCGCCGAAACTAAATTTTGTGCGTTTTTCTTCTATTGCTTCTTTGTTTGCCAATAGTGTATTGTTGCCAATGCCGAAAAAATCAAATGGGAAATTATAATAACTGATGGTCGATATGAAATGCCATTTGTTCTGCGGTGTCCAATACGATGCGTTCAGGCTTACTTTTTCCTGGCCTTTTGTAGTAATGCTGGCATAACCATACAGGTTTGATACACGCGTAATGCTGTGCCGGGCAGTATCGGTATAAAATGAAAATAACGATGCCCCGCCAAATTCAACACCTGTTTCCGGCGATGATGCGAGGGCGGGTATCAGCACAAAATTGCTTTTTCTGCTGCTGTCCTTATCAAAATACATGCGCTTTATAAAGCGCTTCACAAAGTCAACCTGCGCAAAAACCGACTGGCATGTGGCAAAAACAAGTATAGCTGCCAGTATAAAAAATTTCTTCATAGTGAGTTTTTAAAGATAGAAAATTTTTGCTTCTTGGGAGTTCCCCTGCGGGAGTGCTATCTGCCTGCAGGCCTTATCCGCCCCTCCGCCCGATACCCGGCTTGCCGGTATCCACTTCTATCACTAACGCAAAACAAATAATGAGTAAAATGTTTCGACGCAGTTTGAGCTTAGCATGCCAACTTCCATAAAAAGCCCTCTTTCCGCCGCAGGTGAAGATACGGTGGCGAGCGCAGCGAAGTCGGGTGAGTAGACGGAGCGTGAAAAAATGCCGCGCAAAAAAAAGTTCCCCCTTTAGGGGGCGGAGGGGGGTAAAATTTTTCTACTTTTGCCCTCGCAAACAATACACACTCACCATGAGCACTACAAGAGGCCCTATATCGCAATTTATCGAAAAAAATTACCTGCATTTTAACGCCGCCGCATTAATGGATGCTGCGAAAGGCTATGAAACCCATTTGCTCGAAGGTGGCAAAATGATGGTGACACTGGCCGGCGCCATGAGCACCGCCGAACTCGGCATATCGCTTGCCGAAATGATCCGCCAGGGTAAGATCGACATCATTTCATGTACCGGCGCTAACCTGGAAGAAGACATCATGAACCTGGTGGCACACTCTCACTACAAACGCGTGCCGCATTACCGCGACCTTAGTCCGCAGGACGAATGGGATTTGATAGAGAACCACTACAACCGTGTAACCGATACTTGCATACCCGAAGAGGAGGCTTTTCGTCGCCTGCAAAAGCACATCCATAAAATATGGAAAGATGCCGATAACAGCGGCGAACGCTATTTTCCGCATGAATACATGTACAAAATGCTGCTGAGCGGCGACCTGGAACAATATTATGAGATAGACCCTAAGAACTCGTGGATGCTTGCCGCTGCCGAAGCGAATTTACCCATTGTGGTACCCGGCTGGGAAGATTCAACCATGGGCAACATCTTCGCTTCATACGTAATAAAAAGCGAACTGAAAGCATCAACCATGAAAAGCGGTATCGAATATATGGCTTGGCTGGCCGATTGGTATGTAAAAAATTCAGGTGGTAAAGGCATTGGCTTTTTCCAGATCGGTGGTGGTATTGCCGGCGATTTCCCGATATGCGTAGTACCTATGCTTTACCAGGATATGGAAATGCCCGAGATACCTTTCTGGAGCTATTTTTGCCAGATATCCGACTCAACAACATCATATGGCTCGTACTCAGGGGCAGTACCAAACGAAAAAATAACCTGGGGAAAGCTGGATATCCATACTCCTAAGTTTATTGTAGAATCTGACGCTACCATTGTGGTGCCGCTTATATTTGCATGGTTGCTAAAACAATAAAACCCAATTTACGAATTTGGCAATTTGAAGATTTGAAAATTATAATATTATCAGCTTTCAGATTTACAATGATATAAATCATTAAATTTGAATACAATACATTTTCAAATCTTCAAATTGCCAATTTTTCACATTATAACCTGTTTTTTTAGCATTTTAAGCATTAAAAAATGTTTATTTAGAAAGATTATAAATTATGTTTAAGTGTCATTTATTTGTAAGCCATTGTGCAATAAATTATACTTTTGTGGCTGAAAAAGTGGGACTAATAATGCTTCCGCCTTTTGCTTTATACAATTAATATTACGAATTATTCAGCATAAATACACTTTATGAGAAATATCTCATTGATTTTCAAGCAATTTTCAAAAACGGTTTTACTGGTTGCCGGGTTTGCAATTTTGGGATTTTCTGCCCGTGCACAAGGGGATGCTACAAAAGGCGAAGCCCTTTTTAAAGCCAATTGTACCACATGTCATAAAATCGAATCGCAGTTAGTTGGTCCGGCGCTTGGCCCATTGGTTGCAGGCGAAACCGACGACAAGTGGTTAACCAAATGGATACAGAATAACCAGGCACTTATTGCGGCTAAGGACTCAAAAGCCTTAACCATTTACAATAAGTTTAACCAGCAGGGCATGACGGTTTTCGGTAACCTTACCGATGCCGATGTAAGCAACATCATAGCTTACATACGCGATGACTGGAAAAAACAACAGGCTGCCGCTGCAGCACCTGCCGCCGGTGGTGGTGCCGCTGTCGCCGAATCGGGCCCGAGCAACTTGGTTATCTGGGGTTTGATAGGTGTTATCGTAATCGCTTTCATAGTTATACTGGTATTAAACAAAGTAGTTGCAACGCTTGAGCGCTTATTGTTAAAAAACAAAGGTTTGCCAATCGTTGAAGAGGAGGAAGAAGAAGCGAAAGCACCGGTTGACCGTATGGCCACTGTTAAAAAGCTGGCTAAAAACAAAAAATTAGTATTCTTTATCATTCTATGCGGTACCGTCGCTTTAGGTAGCTGGACCTGGGTTACCCTTTGGAATACCAACGTTCACCAGGGCTACCAGCCTGAGCAGCCTATCCATTTCCCGCATGATCTGCATGCCGGCGTAATGAAAATTGATTGCCAGTACTGTCACTCAGGTGCTTACAAATCAAAGAACGCTACCATCCCGTCATTAAATATATGTATGAACTGCCACAAGACAATTGACAGGACAGTGGGTAGTAAAGAAGCATCAGCTGAAATACAAAAAATTTATGATGCTTTGGGTTACGATCCGAAGACCATGAAATATGATAGTACCAAAGCAAGGCCGGTACAATGGGTAAGGATACACAACCTTCCTGATTTTGCTTACTTCAACCACTCACAGCACGTGAAAGTTGGCGGTATCAAATGCCAAACTTGCCACGGCCCTATCCAAACCATGCGCGAAGTAAGGCAATACTCGCCGCTTACCATGAAATGGTGTATACAGTGCCACAAACGTACCGAGGTTGACTTTAGCAAAGGCGGCCACAAAGGGAACGCTTACTATGATAACATGATAGCGGTACATGATCGCATTAAACGCGGCGAAAAAGTTACCGAAGCATCGTTAGGTGGTATTGAGTGCGGTAAATGCCACTATTAATAACAAAAAAAGAGATTTTAGAACTTAGCAATTACAGTTTATATAGCTTAAATGGACAGCAATAAAAAATACTGGAAAGGTTTAGAAGAACTGAACAACACACCGGAATTTGTTGAGAAGAATAAACATGAGTTTGCCGAGCCTATTCCTATTGAAGAGGTTTTGGAAAGCGGTGGTTTATTAGGCAAAACACCACGCCGCGACTTTTTAAAGGCACTTGGCTTTGGAGTTGGCGCGGT
>CAIWRU010000022.1 GCA_903915155.1 uncultured Mucilaginibacter sp. | reverse complement strand
TAGCTTCGCGGGATATGGATTACGCCCAAACCATCAAGTACCTTTACGAACAGCTGCCCGTATTTACACGAGTAGGTGCATCGGCTTATAAAGAAGACCTTACCAATACCATCGAGCTTTGTAAAAGACTTGGTGACCCGCAGCATAAATTTAAAAGTGTACATGTTGGCGGCACTAATGGCAAAGGTTCAACCTCGCACATGCTGGCGGCGATATTACAGGTTGCGGGTTATAAAACAGGGCTGTATACCTCGCCCCATTTGGTTGATTTCCGCGAACGCATACGCATTAATGGGCAAATGATAAGCCAGCAGCAGGTGATTGATTTTGTAGCTACGCATCAGAAAGATTTTGTGGACATACAACCTTCGTTTTTTGAAATGACCGTCGGGCTTGCCTTCGACATCTTCGCGAAAGAAAATGTTGATATCGCCATTATTGAAGTAGGCCTTGGCGGTAGGCTCGATTCCACCAATATTATTACGCCGCTGCTATCGGTTATTACCAACATAGGTTGGGATCACATGAATATTTTGGGGGATACCCTGCAGCTTATTGCCGGTGAGAAAGCAGGTATTATTAAACAGGGCATCCCGGTTATTATCGGCGAGTATCAGCCTGAAGTTGCCGATATATTCCTGCGCAAAGCCGCGAAGGAAGAAACGGAACTGGTTTTTGCTTCGGATGAGTATGAGTCTGAAGTCTTTAGTCAAAAGTCTGAAGCCAGAACAGCTGAATATCTTGATCTTAACATCCATAAAAAAGACTCAGGACTAAAGGCTTTTGACTTGAGACTTGACCTTCCCGGCAGCTATCAGCTTAAAAATATAAAAACAGTATTGTCCGCAGTACAGGAATTGCGCAGACAAGGATTTACCATGACCAATGAGCATTTACAAACTGCCTTGCGACAAATTAAAACCTTAACAGGCCTGCATGGTCGATGGGAAGTTTTGAGCACTGATCCGCTTACTATTTGCGATACAGGGCACAACCCTGAGGGTATAAAAGAAGTATTAAAAAATATAGCCACCACACCTTTTGAGCACCTCCATTTTGTAATAGGTATGGTGAACGATAAGGACATCAGCAAAGTACTAAATATGCTGCCCGTTGATGCTACCTATTATTTTTGCCGCCCCGATATACCACGTGGATTAGAAGCAGAAACCCTGAAACTAAAAGCGGAAAGCATTGGTTTGCAAGGTGAGGTTTATCCCACCGTTAAAGCCGCGTTATTATCCGCTCAAAAGAATGCCGGCAAGAATGATTTGGTATTTGTTGGCGGTAGTACTTTTGTGGTGGCAGAGGTGGTGAACCAGGATTTTTAACCTATAATTTGTTTGTTATAGGTGTTAAAGAGGGCTACGCCGTTTAACGGATTTATGAGATTACTGGATGCGTATCAATATCCTGTAAATCTTCAAAAATCTGCTAAATCCCGGTTCCTTTTTCTTCTCATCATCAATATCAATCCGCCAATTTCCAGCCCTATTCCTAAACCGGCTAACATCCCCCGGAAAAAATCAGGTATCTTGATCCAATCGTTAATTAAGGTTGGGGTAGTAACCAATAGCAGCCCGATACAGATGAACAGCCGTTCGCGCCTTGTCATTTTGTTATTTCTCATGTTCGTTAATTTGATCTGAAATTTTCCTGAGTTTTTCCATGGTCGCGTTCAGCTTTATGGCCTGCTTTTTAAAATTTCGCGGCCGTAAATACAGCCAAAGGAATAGTATCCATATGATGATGATCGAGTAAAAAATAACGGTGGCAAGCAAACTCCTGTAAACCTGTTCGTATATATATAAGAATAACCCGACTGAACTTAGCGCCATACCCACAATCTGCGTTTTTTTGTAGTAATACACCTGGTTCCTGCGTGTCTGCTCTAAAAACTCAATAAACTCCTTGTTGCTGCAATCCTTTAGGTCGATAAACCGCTTCATCGATTTGGTGTTGGTGAATATCAATATCAGGGCAGCCATAATTGTTAATACCTCGCCTAAAATGGTAGTTATCATGGTCGATCGCACCACAAAAATTGTAACCACCATCATCGCTATTGCAAACAGTGCTACAAATATTATCAATAGCTTTTTCCTCAGCCTTTCATTCCTGAATCTCTTTACTATCCGCAGCATTTCCTTCGACCCGGGCAGGTCGTCGGTTTTAGCTGTTAGCCAAATCGCTTTTAAATCATTCAAATTGTCCATGATCCTTAAATTTAATGGCCAGTTTCTCTTTAATGCGGTGTATCTTCACCCTTATATTGCCCGCGCTTAAGCCTATAATGGTTGCTATTTCGGCTTGCGGCAAATCTTCCAGTACCAGCGAAATGATTATCCTGTCCATTTCCTCCAGTTCGGCAATGCAGTTGTATAAAAAGGCTAATTTTTCTTCCTGCGTTTCCTCGTGTACGGCGGGCAGGTTAAAAGGTAGTTCAACCTTGGTTACGCGTTTGTTTTTTTCTATCGCCCTTAAACAGTTATTGGTAGCTATGCGGAATATCCAGGTGCTAATTTTCGATTCATTCCTGAACGATGACAGGTTGCGCCAAACCGCAATAAAGGTTTCCTGCGTAAGGTCCTTCGCCTGGTCGTGGTCGTTCACATAGCCCATGCACACCCTGAAAATCTGGGGCGAATACAGCGAATATATTTCTTCAAAATCGGGCATGTTCAAACCGGCAGTCGTAGTAAACAGGGTATTAATATAAGCATCCTTTTTGTATTGATCGCCGGGTTAGATACAGGGGTGTTTGAAATGTTACAAGGTTGTTTTACGGGGCGTTCCCCGCCGGTAGAAGCGGGGCGGGCTATACACTCATACTACACGGGCCTTAACCACTTTGGCCGGTATCCGTTCCTATCTCTAACGCAGATCATGGCAATTAAAAAATTCCGTTTCAGACAAAAAATAATTCTATTTTTACTTCGTAAGGAGACGCAAGTATTGCGTTTCTACAATTAAAATAAAATCTATGACGTACGTAGCTTCGCCCAAACGATATAAAGACATGCAATACCGCCGCTGTGGAAAAAGCGGGCTTAAATTTCCTGCTGTTTCGCTCGGTTTATGGCACAACTTCGGGGATGTGGATGTGACCGATAATTTTCGAAAAATATTGCACCTGGCATTCGATAGCGGTATAACCCATTTCGACCTTGCTAATAACTATGGGCCGCCCCCGGGATCGGCAGAAGAGAATTTTGGGCGGATATTGAAACAGGATTTCAGCGCTTACCGCGATGAGATGATCATATCGAGCAAAGCAGGTTACACCATGTGGGATGGCCCTTACGGCGACTGGGGGTCGAAAAAATACCTGGTGGCCAGTTTGGATCAGAGCCTGAAAAGAATGGGGCTGGATTATGTAGATATTTTCTATCACCATCGTCCCGATCCCGAAACACCTCTTGAAGAAACAATGGGCGCGCTCGATCTCATCGTGCGCCAGGGCAAGGCATTATATGCGGGCATCTCCAATTATCCGGCAGATGAAGCGGCTAAGGCCATTGATATATTAAGGCAATTGGGTACGCCATGCCTTATCCACCAACCTAAATATTCGATGTTTGAGCGTTGGGTTGAAGGTGGTTTACTGGATGTACTGGCTGCTGAAGGGGTGGGTTGTATCCCATTTTCGCCATTGGCGCAGGGCATGCTGACCAATAAATACCTGCACGGTATCCCCGATGATTCAAGAGCAGCGAAAGCAACCGGCTTTTTGCAAACCAGCCAGCTAACCGCGAAGAGACTTGAGAAAATAAAGAAACTGGATGCTTTAGCCAAACAACGGGGGCAAACACTTGCGCAAATGGCATTGTCGTGGATATTGAAAAATTCGCGGGTGACATCGGTGCTTATTGGCGCGAGTAAGCCGGAGCAACTGAGTGACTCTTTAAAATGTTTGGATAATATTGTCTTCTCGAGCGAGGAGTTGGCGAAGATAGAGGCGATATTGAAGTAAGATACCAGCCCCACCCAACCCTCCCCGGTAGGGAGGACTTTAAAAAATTTAACAAATAGTATTAAAAAGTCTCCCCTACCGGGGGAGATTTAGAGGGGGCTAAATGAACACTATAAACTGGGGTATAATAGGTTGTGGCGATGTAACCGAGGTAAAAAGCGGGCCGGCTTTTAATAAAGTGGACGGCAGCAAGCTTGTTGCCGTTATGCGCCGCGATGCTGCCAAAGCAGCTGATTACGCCCAAAGGCACAACGTAGGCAAGTGGTATGATGATGCAGAAGCACTGATGAATGATGCAGAAATAAATGCCATTTATATTGCCACACCACCGGCTTCGCATTTGCCTTATGCTTTATCGGCCCTGCAAAAGGGTTTTAATGTATATGTCGAAAAGCCCGTTACCCGTAATGCCGCTGAAGCACAGCAAATGGCAGAGGCTGTTAGAAAAGGCAACTCCAAACTTGTTGTGGCACATTACCGACGGGCGGTGCCCATGTTTTTGTACGTTAAAAAACTATTGGACGATAATGCCATTGGCGATGTGCGCACCGTACAGATACGCATGTGGCAGGCCCGCAAGCCAAAATTGGTAGCCGATGTGGCAACCAATTGGCGCGTACAACCCGAGTTATCGGGCGGCGGTTATTTTCATGATCTTGCCCCGCACCAGCTCGACCTGATGCTTTTTTATTTTGGCGAGCCCGAATATTACAGCGGCTTTTCATTAAATCAATCACAAGCCACCCCTGCCGACGACCATGTTTGCGGGCAGATATTGTTCAAAAACAAGGTGGTTGTAAATGGCTCATGGTGCTTTAATGTAGCCGAAAGCGAAACTACTGACACCTGCGAGATCATCGGCACAAAAGGGAAGATAACTTTTCCGTTCTTCGGCAAATATGTAACCTGTAAAAATGAGGATGGTGAAGAAACCGTTGAATTTACCCACCCCCAACACATACAGCAACCCATGATCACCAAGATAGTGGCTTATTTTAAAGATGAAACCCCTAACCCTTGCACCATCGACGAAGCCGTTACACTGATGAAGATAATGGATAGCTTTACTTCTTAGCCGATCATTTAAACAACTCAGATTTTAATAGAAACAAAAAAGCGCATGGCTAATGAACCATGCGCTTTAATAATTTTAACTTGTTATTAATTAATTATCTACATCCCACCACATGCGGGTTTTTAAGTTGTCGGGTCCCTGGCGTGCTACAGCGACCTTGTAAGCGGCTCCATCTGATATTTTTTGATCGGCCGGGTAATTAAGCCTGCGCGGAATGGTGCCACCTGTAGCATTTCCCGGGTAGTTTACAGGAACCAGCGATGGATAACCACGGGCTCCTGTCGCTGTGACTATCGTTAATTTATTATCTGTTCGCCGCCAGTTACACCAGGCCTCATATTCATCCATAAAGCAGCAAACCCAATACTCATAATTGATTTGCGCAAGTGCTGTTTGCGCATTTGTTAAAGATAACTTATGATATCGTAAATAAGTACTTGCATCGTTATCACTAAGGGTAGCCCCATCGCCATATGCCGATAATTGTGTTATAGCAGCGGCAACTCCATTTTCATAATGAGTGTTGGCGTCAGCTAGTGAACCCCATCGTGCAGCAGCGTCAGCAAGTAACAGTTCTGTTTGGGCATAGGTAAGTACTAATGTAGGAGCGCTTATATTTAGCAGGTTTGAGTTAATTGTTGAATAGCCAATTAAGCCATATTTATTCCAAAAAGTAGAATCCTGGATCGCAATATTAAATAAGGGATTAAGGCCACCCGATGTGTAGCCGCCAGGTAATCCAAACTGGTGCTTGGATATTGTATCAGATTTACCATTATTTTTGAATATGTATGCTATCACGTGTAAGCGCGGATCTTTATAAGCTTTCAGTGTGTCAACTAATGTTCTGTTTATTTTTATACCACCACTGTCGTTACCTAATATGGTTTGTGCATCATGGTTAAACGTCACACCGGTTTGTCCACTATGTTCAACAATAGCATTGTCGTCATTACTTGCAAAGGTTTGCCCCTGTACTTGTGCTACGTATTTTTGGGCGGTGGTTGGGTCTACTTTAGTGTACCGCATGGCCATACGCAACAACAAAGAGCTGCCGAATTTTTTCCATTCGCCAATTTGATCGCCGTTTGCAAAATACATAATATCGCCTGTCGGCAGATCAGCAGATGTATTCAGGCTGTCAACAGCTTGTGATACCTCTTTAAGCAGGTCGGTATAGATATCCTTTTGCGGATCAAACGCCGGTTGGTAAATGCGTTCATAATAACCTAAGCCAGCCTGGAAATAGGGTACGTCTCCATAAAGGTCAGTTATGCGTTCAAATACCAAAGCTTTCATAATGCGTGATATTTGATGAAGGTTGGCATATTTAGCTTTGTTAGCTGTTAAACGGTAAAGTTCAACCACAGGTTGTACTGAGGCGGTGTACTGCTGGGCAAAATATCCTCCGAAGTTGGAAATGCTATTCAGGTATTTATCGCCGTTGTAATACTGGCCGATACCTGCGTCATGTTGTATAAAACCGGCTACACCGCACCATTCAGCACCCCAGTTTTCACCGGCTTGGCTTCCGCAGTAGTTTAATTCAACCTCAGTAAGTAGTAAATTCGGGTCGTAATTATCTGCCGTGCTAGCCGTAGGGTTAGTATTTGTTTTTAGCAGGTCCTTTTTACAGGAAGCAAATGTTATTAATAACAGCGCTACTGCAACGTAATATATGTTTAATATTTTCATAATCTTTTTATTTGTCAGATGATGTGCAATTAAAGTGTTAGTTTCAGGTTTAAACCAAATGTGCGTGAATAAGGAACAGATGGCGATTCAAAACCCTGGGTTTGAATTTCAGATGAATAAGAAGATTCAGGATCCACATTCGGGATCTTTTTCATGATGGTAAATACGTTCCTGGCAACAAAGCTTAAGTTTAAGCCCTTTATTTTGTTGTTGAACATTTTTGCGGGAAAATCATATCCGAGAATGATCTGCCTGAATTTAATGAAACTATCACTGTAAACAAACTGTCCCTGGTTTGCTACTGCCCAGTTGCCGTAGTAAGTTGATGCATATACGTTGTCTGTTCCATAACCTTTATCACGGCCTACTTCGGTAGATTTGGCTAAACCTGAGGTAACGGCTACGAGATTGGTTTGTGAATATACATGGCCACCAAATTTACCATCGATCAAAAACTCTAATCTGAAATGTTTGTACTTAAAATTATTATCCAAACCAGCGCTCCACGGGTTTTCTGCCGAACCAAAATCTTTTACCGTTGATTGTAACGGATCAGGGGCACCGGTTGTAGGGTCAATAACAACCTTACCGTTTGCATCTGTTGCGGGAGTTGCAGCAAATATCTGGTTTGGCTCTTTTCCAACTACCTGTTGAATGTATGCATTAGCACTCCAGTCGCTTGCTTCACTGCTAAGTGTAATGTTTGGCTCCCCGCCTAACGATAATACTTTACCTTTCGCGTAGGTAAAATTACCATTTATCTGCCAGCTAAAGTTAGCTGATTTAACAGGTGTGCCGCCTAAAGCAACCTCAATTCCATCATACCTTAGATTACCAACATTAAGTAAAGCATTAGTGTACCCTGATGTATAGTCAATACTTACCGGCACAATATCATTTATTACATTTTTACGATAAACGGCAAGGTCGAGCGTTAAACGGTTTTTGAAAAAATCCATCTCGGTACCAACCTCAAACTCTCTCCTCGATGAAGGAACCAAGCCACTGTTTGGAACTGTTCCGCTGCCGGCATATCCTATAGGATAATTCCCACTATTAACGCCCAGGGTTCCCTGTAAGCCATAAGTTTGCAATGTTTGGTATGGACTATCAACAGCGCCGCCCACATTGGCATAGCTCATTCTTAATTTGCCCAGGTCCATTTGAGGTATATGAAGCAATTCAGAGAATACAAATGATCCGCTTATAGATGGATAAAAATAATTGGTTTTACCCGGGGCTAACGTCGAATACCAGTCATTACGGCCTGTTACTGATAAATAAAGATAATTTTTATAAGCAAAATCAGCGCTGCCGTAAAGTGATTGATATTCTTCATTATTTAAGCCATAAGATTCAGAAGGGAATTCCAGGTTTTGTACAACATAAAGATCAGGTAATATAAAGAAATTTCCACTAGTAGTTAAATATTCCTGGACTGACTTCCTGTAATTTGCACCCAGCAACAGGTCTACTGAGAAGTCTTTGCCAAATTCAAATTTTTTACCGGTCGTCAAATCAATGTTTAATTCCGTTTGTTTGATGTTTTGGTCAATCATTTCGCCACCGATGCCTTCATCAACAATATAGGCCGCAGTAGGGGGTTCTATATTAGTATAACGATCGTCCATATAATCGTCCGCAACCTGGAACCCTATAAAGTACCCGCTATCAAACGTATATTTTGCGTTAGCTGAACCGGTGAAACGGTTACGGTGTAATGCCTCCTGCAAAACATAAGTAGAATAGTACGGATTAGTGGTATAAGAGTCGCCTGATGCGTTCAACTCATTACCATCAGCTTGCGTGCCGTTTCCATTTGGCCCGGCTAAGCTGGTTACATTAACGTTTGGCGGCAGAAACATGGTCTGCCAATTCATATTGCCAACAGCATCAGCAACGTTAGGCGAGTTTTTGGTGTATTCGGTAACATAAGCAGACGAAAGGTCTAACGTTAAATTTTTGCCCAGTTTCAAATTGGTAGTTTGCGTAAAAGTCATGCGTTTAAAACCTGCATTAGGCACATAACTTTTATCTGAAAGATCCCCAAAAGAGAAACGGGTGGAGCTTCCATCGTTAAATCCTTTAGTAAATGCAATGGTGTTGTTGGCATTTCCGCCGGTTCTGTAAAAACGGGAAAGATTACCACCAGATACATAAGAATAAGGTCTTTTTACCCCATCAAACTGAACTACTTTAGCGCCGTTTAGTTTTGCACCCCAGCTTGATTCCATTGAACCCAAAGCAGAATTTTGATCAGCCGGTGCAGTTCCGCCGCCACCTTGTCCATATTCATTTTGGAAATCAGTTTCATCAATAACTTTTTCCATCACATAGTTTGAGTTGATCTCAACACCCAAACCTTCTCCTGATTTTCCTTTTTTAGTAGTTATTAAGACTACACCATTTGAGCCGCGATACCCATACAGAGCGGTTGCGGCAGCACCTTTTAAAACAGAGATGGTTTCAATATCATCCGGGTTTATACTACTCATACCATCACCGCCATCACGGCCGCCATAACCACCAAGGCCTGTAGTTTGATAATTGTTATTTACCAATGGTATGTTATCAACCACATATAATGGTTGACTACTACCGGTCATGCTGGTTATGCCACGGATAACTACGTTGGTGGAACTATTTGGGCCGGTAGAAACCCCGCTAACGTTAACGCCTGCAATTTTACCTTCAAGGCCGTTAACAAAGCTGTTTGTACGTGCCTCGGTTAATGTAGCGCCTTTTACTGTAGTTTCAGAGTAACCTACGGAGCGGCGTTGTTTAGTAACACCTAATGCTGTTACTACCACATCCTTTAGTTGTTGCGTTGATTCGGATAGTTTTACATTTACAACCTCCTCGTTAGTAATGAGCACCTCTTTGGGGTCATACCCAAGAAACGAGATTACCAACGTGGCTGGTGTTGTGGCCGAAATAACGTAGTCGCCGGTTGCGGTTGTTCCTACCGCTGTGGTGGTGCCCTTCACTTTTACTGTGGCACCGGGTACAGGTTCGTTTGTTGCGGCATCGGTTACCTTACCTTTGATTACGCGCGCGGTTTGCGCAAACGCCGTAACGCCAAATAATAAGGTTACCAATGCACTTAATACAACAAACTTTAAAACGGAATTAATTTTGTGTGTGTAAAGGTTTTTTTTCATAGTTAAAAATTTAAATAAAAACTAACTAACGCATGTGAATAAAGATGTACAATAACGTCCTGGCAATACTAATAGTAATATTTTAGTGTACGGTCCACAGGTTCTATTAAAAATAAAAGTGATTAAGCGTTCCAAATATTGCGATTAATTGGCTTGTTCTGATACAATATTGGCACTTTGTTCGCTTTAACCAAATTTTTGGTGGTTGCACCCGTTTGCAGTAGCTAATAAGTGCTACTTTAGCATAAAAAATTACATGTTAACTGGCCATGATATTAATGTTCGGTTGTAAAAAACAATTGATATTTTGTATGAAAATACACTTTTTTATATTAAAAAGCAATTTTTTTACTTGTACTATTTGATTTTACTTGTACTATTTGATTTTTTGCTTTGGTAAAAACGGGTACCAAACTAATATAAATGGTTTAAATGCTATTATATCATGTAATGCATTTGTTACTGACAGATAGGATTTTAAGTAACAGTTTTAACAAATATTATAAGGGGGCGCGACATTTTAATAACACAATAATGGCAAATAAATTCTTTTCGATCATATTCCTCACGGCTATATCTTTTTCGG
>CAIWRU010000021.1 GCA_903915155.1 uncultured Mucilaginibacter sp. | reverse complement strand
TTGTTTAGGATCTATTGTTTGGCTAATTTACAATTTAACACCTTAAATTTAAATAGACTTAAACTTCACGCTTTTTTAGTTAGTTGCTCCGTTAGCCTACTAATTCTAAACGCCGCCCAGTCGTATTTTTAACTGTAAACCACCAACTGCCGCTGTAAACTGAAAAATATTATATTTACATCGAATTATGAGATACCTGCGCCTGTTGCTATTTCCTGTTTCGCTTATTTATGGGCTGGTGGTCATCATCCGTAACTGGTGTTTTGATACCGGCATATTTAAAAGCCGCAAATTTTATGTGCCTGTGGTATCGGTAGGCAATCTTGATGTAGGCGGCGCCGGCAAAACTCCCATGACGGAATACCTGGTGCGCCTGTTTAAGCCGCACTATAAACTGGCTACGCTTAGTCGCGGTTATGGGCGTACAACAAAGGGTATTATTGTTGAAGGTTCAACCATAATAAATGTAAAATCGCACGAGGTAATTAATACCACCACTTTAAAAAAAGGTTGTTCAAAAATGACGCTTGCCTCGCGTATTGGCGATGAGCCGGCGCAATTCCGCCAAAAATTTCAGGATATTACCGTTGCCGTGAGCGAGAACAGGATAACCGGGATAAAAAGCCTTAAATACGACCATAATCTTATTATATTGGATGATGCCTACCAGCACCGGGCGGTAAAACCGGCCTTAAGCCTGCTGCTGTTTGATTACAGCCGATTAAATGAACCACATTTTCTACTACCTACAGGCAACCTGCGCGAACCATTCAGCGGGCGAAAGCGTGCCGATGTTATCATCATAAGCAAATGCCCGCCGGATATAGCAGCAACAGAGCAACAGACTATTATCGACAGCATTCGCGGAAGCAAAAAACAGCCTGTATATTTTACTTCCATCAGCTATCTACCGCTGCAAACTATTGAGGGGAAACCCGCCAACAAGGCAATAACAGCCGATACGACGGTGTTCCTGTTAACCGGCATTGCCAATCCCCTGCCTATGCAGCAGCATATCGAAAAATACACGCAGCATATTATTCATCATAATTATCCCGACCATCATCGCTTTAGCTTAAAAAATATCAGTAAACTTGCCGATGAATTTGACGACTGTACATCAAAAAATAAACTGGTTATTACAACAGAAAAAGATGCACAGCGTTTAGTGGAACGCGAACTGTTGCCGCTGGTACAGCAAATGGGCGTTTTGGTACTGCCTATAGGTATTGATTTTTTAAACGGTACGCAGCAGCAGTTCGATCAATTTGTTATTAATTATGTTAGAGAGTATACTGAACACCACCCGGTTCATTAAAAGCCGCATAGGCGATTTTGAACCAGAGGTAGGTATAATTTTAGGCACGGGCCTTGGCGCCCTGGTACAGGAAATTGAGGTTGAAAAACAGTTAATGTATGGCAACATACCCGATTTCCCTATCTCAACACTTGAGTTTCATTCGGGTAAATTAATTTTTGGCAAACTTGCCGGTGTTAAGGTAGTTGCTATGCAGGGTCGCCTGCATTTTTACGAAGGCTATAATATGCAGCAGATCACCTTCCCGGTTAGGGTTATGAAAATGCTGGGCATAAAAAGCCTGCTGGTGAGTAATGCCAGCGGTTCGCTTAATCCCGATTTTAAAAAGGGCGACCTGATGGTGATAGCCGACCACATTAATTTGCAACCACAAAACCCGCTGATAGGCCGCAATGAAGAGGAGCTTGGCCCCCGTTTTCCCGACATGAGCCAGCCATATGACCGCACATTAATAAATAAAGCACTTGATATTGCTAAAGCTAACAATATAACATGCCACAAGGGAGTTTATGTAGCTGTAACCGGCCCTAATTTAGAAACCAGCGCCGAGTATAAATACCTGCGCATAATTGGTGGCGATGCCGTAGGGATGAGTACTGTACCAGAGGTGATAGTGGCCAGGCACATGGGCTTGCCCGTATTTGCCATATCGGTATTAACTGATGAGGGTTTCCCTGCTGAATTGAAACCTGTATCGATTGACGAGATACTGGCCATAGCACAGGAGGCCGAACCAAAAATGACACTGATACTAAAAGAATTAATTGCCGGTTTTTAATGGCTGATAAGTTAAAATATATTTTACTGTTACTGATATGCTTATCGGCACCTGCTGCGTTTGCACAATTCAACTCGCCTTATAATAACGGGCAAAACCAGCAGCAAAGGCCTGCAAACTTTGCCGATACCGCGCATAGTACTACAAAACAGCTTAGCGCCGACCAGGAACTGGATACCATACGTAACCGGGAAGAGCGGAGCCGTGACAGTGTTATTTTTACATCGAAATTTATTAAAGTAACTAACGAACGTTTACTAAGAGATAGCACCCAGGTTTTCCCTCTTGATACCGGGCTTACTAACTTTGAGAACTACAGCCCGCTGTACCAGCCAGGCAACCCCAAAATAAGTTTGGGCCACTTAGGTTTGGATGCGCGCGACCTGCTGTTCTCTCCGCCAAAAACCATAGGGTTTGATGTGGGGCTGCATACGCTCGATTTATATCTACTGCAGCCCGAAGATCTGAATTATTACAAAGCGCGTGTACCTTATACCGTACTTTCGCTGGTAACCGGTGGTACTAAGGAACAGGTATTTAAGGTGATACATACACAAAACATTAAACCAAACTGGAACGTTGGGTTCAACCTTGATTTCCTGGGTTCGCGGGGATATTATAGTACTACCGTAATTGGTCAAAATGTGAGCAATATAAATGCTGCGCTGTTTACCTGGTACGAATCGCCAAACAAACGCTATAATTTATTGGCTAACGCGATATTGAACAACTTAAAGACCCCGGAAACTGCATCAATTTCCGACAATTCTATCTTCACCTCGCCACCGGCATATTTAGATAAAACCAACCTTCCTGTGCGCCTGCCCAATACCTATGAAAACTGGAAGCAAACTGGGTTTTATATAAAACAATTTTACTACGTGGGCCATATTGATAGCACGAAGAAAGGCCGGGGCAACAGCAGCGACTCGTCAAAAATATTACCTACACAGCGCGTAGCTTATACCTTTAATTATACTAAGCGCTCGTATGATTTTTTACAAAATGATGCTGATACTGCCTCGGTATTCCCTGATTATAATTACAGTTCGAACAGGTCGCGCGATTCGCTTAGCGTTACTCATTTCCAGAATGATTTTTCGTACAGTTTTTATTTAAGAAGCAAAAAGGCAAAATCGGTAAAAAACGAAATAAAGCTTGATGTGGGGCTAACGCAGGACATTTACAGTTATACGCAGTATGTAAGCGATTCGACCATAAACCAGTTTGGCGCCAAAGTGGTGCACGCCGATAAAATGCAGAGTAATTCCTTCCAGGATATTACGTTAAAAGGCAGGCTAAGCTACCGTTTTAGCGACAAAGCGGCGTTTGAAGCAAACGTGAACCAAATAGCCCAGGGCCGTGATTTCGGCGATTTTCTGTATGATTTTAAACTGATGCTGGCCGGCGGCAATAAAGCCGGTAAAATAATACTCGACGCGTACACGCAAAGCAGTGCGCCGCCATTGGTTTATACTGATTGGATATCGAACCATTATATTTTCCATAACAAGTTCAGCAACCAAAAAACCAACAGCGCATCATTTAATTACATCAATAATGCGCTACAGGTCGACCTGAAAGCGGAGTATTTCCTGATATCAGATTACCTGTATTTTACAGCCTCGCCGGGCGGCATAGATGCCCACCCTACACAATTAAGCAGCGACATAAACCTGCTTAAATTAACGCTTACTAAAAACCTGGCATGGCGCCGCTGGCATTTTGATAATACGGTGGTTTACCAAAAAACCGATTATCAGAACACGCTACGCACACCCGAACTTTATACTTACACAAGCCTTTACTATAATAAACTACTTTTCAGTGTGTTGAATACCAGCATTGGTACGGATGTGCGTTATAACACACCTTACGTGGCGCCATCATACGCGGTGGGTTTAGGCGAGTTTTATAACGGGCCTGATATTACCTTTTCATCGTACCCAAAAGCTACGGTATTTATAAAAGCGACGCTATACCGCACCAACCTGTTTGTAATGTATGATTATGCCAACCAGGGATTGTTCCAAAAAGGGTTTTATACAGTTAACCGCTACCCAATGGAAGACGCCCAGCTAAAATTTGGCGTTTCGTGGACGTTTTTTAATTAACGAGGGTTCGATATACCTTAGTTTATCAAATCAGATATGCCCTGTAAGGGCTACCCCTTTGTAGAAAACGATGTTGAAAAGAATATTGCCTCGTCAGAGGCTACCCAAACTCGCAAAGGGTAGCCTCTGACGAGGCAAAAATTATCGCTTGGCTTTTTTCTACAAAGGGGTTGACCCTACGGGTCATTTTCTTCTCTAAGTATAGTCTACCACTTAGCACGCTCATATTGCACCGGCCATTTTATTTCGTAACCAAGTTCATGTGCGGCACGCAGCGGGAAGTACGGATCGCGCAGCAACTCACGGGCGAAGAATACCATATCGGCATGGCCCGTTTGCACAATGCTGTCGGCTTGCAGGGGCTGGGTTATTAAACCAACTGCGCCGGTAAGTATGCCTGTTTCTTTCCGTACCTTTTCGGCAAACGGTACCTGGTAACCGGGGCTTAGCGGTATTTTAGCACCCGCAACATTTCCACCTGATGAGCAATCGATCAGGTCGACGCCTTTATCTTTTAGAATTTTGGCTAAAGCTGATGAATCATCAGCTGTCCACCCGCCTTCCGTCCAGTCGGATGCCGAAATGCGGACGAATAGTGGCAGGTCTGCAGGCCAAACTTCCTGCACAGTGGCCACTATCTCTAATAAAAACCGGATGCGGTTATCAAATGTGCCGCCGTATTCGTCTGTACGTTTATTGCTCAATGGTGAGAGAAACTCATGTATTAGATAGCCATGCGCACCGTGCAGTTCTATCACCTTAAAACCGGCCTTTAGCGCCCTTAAGGTAGCAGCTTTAAAATCTGATTTTATTTGTTCTATACCGGCTTTGGTTAGCTCAAGTGGGGCTATTTCGCTATCGGTGAATGATAATGCACTTGGCGCTACTGTTTCCCAGCCACCGAGGTTGCCGGGCAGTATTTGTTTGCCACCTTCCCAGGGCCTTTTATGGCTGGCTTTTCGTCCGGCATGTGCCAGTTGTATACCGGCAACGGCACCATGTTCGTGAATAAAATCTGTTATATGTTTTAACTTATCAATATGCTCGTCTTTATATATACCCAGGTCGTGCCCGGTAATACGGCCCTCAGCCGATACCGCGGTGGCTTCGGTTATAATAAGCCCCGCCCCGCCAACAGCGCGGCTGCCTAAGTGAACCAGGTGCCAGTCGTTGGCAAAACCATCTTCACTTGAATATTCGCACATGGGCGATACCACAATGCGGTTCTTAAACTCAATACTTTTAATTTTTATGGGCGAAAACAAATGCGGCATAGTGATCCTTTTTTATTCAAATATGGTGAGTATCGTTTACAGCTGTATCACAGTTTTGTAATATAGACTTTACACCTGAAACTAAAATTATAAATGTTTAAACTTATACATTTGTTTTACATAAAACATACCCATGAGCAACAAACCAAACTATGCCGACCTTGCGATAAGCGATGGAACCGAAATGGCAGCCTATATTGCGAAGCCCGCAAACCAGAATGATAAATTGCCAGCTATAATTTTATTACAGGAGGCCTTTGGCGTTAACGGCCACATGCGCAATGTTGCGGGTGATTTTGCAACGCGAGGATACGTAGTAATAACACCCGAAATATTTCACCGCACCGCCCCTAAATATTGGGAAGGGCCGTACACTGATTTTGCAGTTGTAATGCCACACTATTCGGCCATAACAAATGAAGGACTAACAGCCGACCTGCAAGCCTGCCATAAATGGCTTACCGAACAACCTGATGTTGACAGCAGCAGCATTTTTAGCATAGGTTATTGCCTGGGCGGAAAGGTATCGTTCCTGGCTAACGCGGTACTACCGCTTAAAGCCGGCATATCCTACTACGGCGGCGGGACCGACCAACTGGTAGATAAAGCCAAGGATCTGCATGGCCGCCACTTGTTTTTTTGGGGTGGGCTTGATAAGCACATCACGCAAGACAAAATTGACCCGGTGCTGAAAGCGCTTGATGAGGCCGGGAAGGAATATATAAATGTAAAAATATCCTATGCCGACCATGCCTTTAGCTGCGACGAGCGCCCTGCGTATAACAAATCAGCTTCGGATGACGCGCTTGCGCTTACATTAGCTTTTATGACGGGATAGAATTTAGAGGCAAGGATCAAGAGCCAAGACAAAAAACGTAAGATAACAGCATCTGTGAAGCTATCGCTTCAGGCGGTTTCTCTGCTTCTTTATTTTTAATTCTTTATTCTTGTATCTTGCCTCTTGATTCTTTTATAAACCAACTTAAGTATGACGTCGTACACCACATTAATCATATTAAGCGGGTTAGTAATATTCTCGTACCTGTTCGACCTGATAGGCGGTAAAACCAAAATACCATCGGTTATTTTACTGATGTGCCTGGGCATTATCATAAAGCAGGTATTGGATTATTTTGGCTTTCACCCGTTTGATTTCAGCACCATATTGCCTACGCTGGGCACTTTGGGGTTAGTGCTCATAGTTTTTGAAGGCGCACTGGAGTTACGTTACAGCCGCGATAAAAACAGCGTTATCAAACGGTCGTTCTTCTCGGCACTTGTTATTTTGCTGGTAACTTCATTTGCGGTAACCTACATTATATACTACATCAGCGGGCAGAACTTTTACCTCTGCTTTATCAATTCTATACCTTTTTGCGTCATCAGTTCGGCTGTGGCTATCCCGGCTGCATCAAATATCAGTAAGGAAAAAAGAGAGTTCATCGTGTATGAATCTTCCTTTTCAGATATACTTACCGTGGTGCTGTTCAATTTTATGGTGAATAATAAGCAGATCAGCCTCTCATCATTCACTAAACTGGGTGCCGAATTCGGCATTATTACCATTGTAGTAATTGCATCGTGCCTGCTGTTGCTTTATTTAATTGGCCGGTTAACACATCATGTTAAATCGTTCCTGGTTATATCCATTTTGATATTGGTGTACTCCATAGGGCAGCTATACCATTTGTCATCCTTAGTAATTGTGCTGGCGCTGGGCTTGTTCCTTAACAATGCCAGCCAGATAAAATTTCCCCCGTTCCGCAAGTATTTCCTCTATCCTAAATTAAGTAATGATATAAAACAGCTGTTCCAGTTATCGGCCGAGAGCGCTTTTTTAATGCGCACCTTCTTCTTTATCATGTTTGGCTATACGATGGATATTTATCAACTGCAAAATTTGTCGTTATTACTGAGTGGCGGGGCCATGTTACTGGCGATATACCTGGTAAGGTTTATCTACATAAAATTGGTATCAAAAACCGACCTGATGCCCGAACTGGTACTTATACCACGCGGCTTGATAAGCGTACTGCTATATTATAGCCTGCCACCCGAAATGAAGATAAAGGGCGTTGAAACCGGGCTATTATTCGTGGTGATACTGGGTACCAGTATTGTTTTAAGCCTGGGACTTGTGATAAGTAAAAGGCAAGGACTGACCACCAAACAAGGAGCGGATAATTTCGAGAGTTAAAACATTTCCTGACCATACTAATTAGTGGAAAATTGGTAGCTTTATATGCCTTAGTTGACGCTATGCCATTAATGAACTGAACTTTAACCTGAATTATCACCTCATGGGAACCAAACCTTTCAACACACCCAATGTACCACGCAGTAATTTAGTTTTCCCGCAGGCTGTAATTGCGGGTGATCTCATTTTTTTATCGGGCACCACGGGTGTCGACCCATCAACAGGGAAAATAATTGAAGGCGGTTTTGAACCACAGCTTATACAATCGCTCCGTAACATCAAAACCATATTGGAAGATGCCGGAAGCGCGATGGAAAAAGTAATAAAAACTACTGTATTTATGGTAGCAGGTGAAGACCCGAACTTTGCAGTAATAAACAAAGTTTACGCGGATTTTTTCCCTAATGCAACAGTAGCTCGGAGCGCTCCACAGGTAATGCCTTTTCCAGGCGGCATTGTTGTTTCGGTGGAATGTATTGCTGTAGCTTAAAAAGTACAAATGTTCATTCTTTAAAAACGGGAAGTAATATCTCAGAATTACTCGCCATTGTGATCTGTGCTATAAAAAGGTTATACCGTTAGTAGACAGGGGACAAAATTGGGACGAAGCACCATTTGCTAACTTTTAAGACTCGATAATTTAATATATCGTATTACCAAACTCATCCGAAAATATTAGGATTTTGTTTTGATCCCTGGGGTCGACAAGAATCTTGACAATATCTCCTTCATAAGGTATGTAGCCGGGAGCAAATCTTTGCCGAATCTTTAGTTGACGCGTTAAACCACCCAACTCATTAATTTCCAGCACAATGTCTACTATTGACTT
>CAIWRU010000020.1 GCA_903915155.1 uncultured Mucilaginibacter sp. | reverse complement strand
TTGATGATTGGCGGCAATATCCCGAACGTTACCCGCGTAGCTTCGATAGCTGTTTATGATTCGGTAGAGAATATGGATTATGCCACTGCCAATACCTATTCGCTTATTTTATTTTGCATAACTTTTGTAATGGTGATGGGCGTATTTATTTTTAACAAGGCACACGCCAAAAGTCCGCTGGAATGATAAGCATCAACATCGAAAAAAAGCTGAAAGTCTACAGCGGGCAGCAATGGTTAAAAATAAACCGCAAATTTGCCACGGGCAGTATCACCAAAATTCATGGTCCGTCGGGTGCGGGAAAAACTACTTTTTTAAAGATAATAGCTGGGCTAGTACAACCCGAAAAAGGTACCATAAAGGTTGATAACATTACGTGGCTCGATACCACTTCAAACATATCCTTATCGCCCCAAAAAAGAATGGCAGGCTTTGTGTTCCAAAACTACGCGCTGTTCCCCAACATGACGGTACGCCAGCACCTGGAATATGCTACCAATGATACGCAATGGATAGACAGGCTTTTAACCATTGGCAAGCTCGAAACGCTAAGTACCCATAAACCCGATCACCTTTCGGGAGGTCAACAGCAACGACTGGCCATCCTGCGCGCGTTGGCCGTTAAGCCAAAATTATTATTGATGGACGAACCCTTTTCGGCCCTCGACCCAAAAATGAAAACGGCGTTGATTGCAGAATTGAAATTGTTGTTTGCGGAATTGAAACTTACGGTGCTGATAGTAAGCCATAATCCAATGGAGCTGGAGGGGTTGTGCGATGGGGAAATGGTTATTGATGGGGATGGTTAACATAACTTAACACAATTTCGACCTATTTATCAATTAATACATTGATTATCAATGTTTTAATAAACAAAAAAGGTTAATTGTGTTAACCATGTCTTACGCCCTTTGTCCCGTCCTGAAATAGCTATATAACCTGTAAAGGCGGAAAATAAATAAAAGGTTTTTCATTTTGATTAGATGCAACCAGGGCATTGCAAATATAAAATAAAGAGGGGGAAAGATCCCCGCTCTTTATCAAACAACCATCTCACATCTTAGAAGAGTCTTTGCTCATTTTGCCTGATGACATTTTGTCTTTCGACATCTTGTCCATTTTCTTCTTTTTCATTTTGTCGGTCTTGCTCATTTTATCCATCTTGCTCATCTTGTCCATTTTGCTCATTTTATCCATTTTATCGGTATCGCTTAGCGCTACAGTATGGCCGATTACAACCGGGTTAGCTTTTGCAGTTAAGCAAACTGAACAAACAGCCAGCATAAAAGCGGCCGAAATAATTGATTTTTTTACGTTGGTTTTCATGTGTAATTTTTTAGTTTTTTTATTTACACATTTGGTCGGCGGCGATGGATGAACCTTACAAACTTTTTATTTTTTATTCAATTCTTCTTCAATACGTTCCTGTAATTCTTTTTTAAATTCATTATCAAGCCGTACCTGGTCGGGCATTGAGCTTTGCCATAGTTGCTGTACCATATCGTTTATTACCCGGCTTTGCTTGCCATATAAGGTACACACCGAGCAACCCATAAGGTGTATACGCAATTCTATGTGCTCGCGAAAGGTAATACGGTCGGCCATTTTCTTTTCTATTAAAAAAGTGGCCTTCTTGCAATTGTATTGTATTTTCTTTAAGTAGCTCATAAGTTTTCCCCCCAGTTTCGTTGCAGGCAAGCCCTCAGGTTTAATTTAGTACGATGAATGATCACCCAAAAATTTGCCGGCGATACTTTTAATTCGGTGCAGATAGTGGTGGTTTCTTCATCGTCAATATGTTTCATGGTAAAAACCGCCATCCATAGTGCAGGCAACTTTTGCATACACTTTTGAAGGATGGTATTAAACTCTTTATTAATTAAAGGATCAACCTGTTCAATGCCAAAACTCAACGGCCTGTGGCTGGGCGACCAATGACCATCATCTTCAAAAAAATCCTGTTGTTCGTGTTCTGCCTGCTGCACTTCTTTCGCCAACCGCGATGATTTTTTACGATAAACATCGATTATCTTGTTTTTAAGTATGGCGGTAAGCCAGGTGCGTTCGCTGCTGCGGCCTTCAAAGTTTTTTACCTTTTCAAGCGCGGCCAAAAAAGTCTCTTGTACCAGGTCGCGCGCCAGTTCGGCATCATCAATACGTTTTATGGTATAGGCATATAAATAATCGGCATGCGCCTTAACCCATTGATGCGGATCTAAAAGCTGATTTTCGGGGTTCATTGAATATAAACTTACATTATTGTTCGCGCCTTTGTCGTAAACAGGGCAACAACCTTACAATAAATGTAAATTTATTAATTCGATTATTTAGCCTCACCCTGCCCTCTCCAAAGGAGAGGGTTCAAAATGTGAAGTTAAAGTCCTCTCCTTTGGAGAGGATTTAGGTGAGGCTAAACAGGTACACTTTATTTACCCAATTATTATTTCAGCGCATCCAATATGGCGCTAACCGAAGCCCGTTTGGTATAGTCCTTATCGAAATGTACATATACAATTTTGCCCGAGCGGTTAATTACATAGGTTGCGGGTACTGGCAGTACATGGTCGGTATTGCCATTGTTTTTCTCCAGGTCGATGCCGTAGCCTTTTAGTTTGGCATACATCTCGGGGTCGACCACATAATTAACTCCATAAGCTTTCATTATGGTATAGCCCTTATCGGGTATAATGCTGAACGAGGCGTGGGTTTTGTCGATGGTTTTGTTAATGTTTTCGCCTGTTTCGGGTGTAACGCCAACTACATAGGCGCCTTTAGCTGTTAGTAGTTGCAGCGAATCTTGCAGCTGGCTTATTTGCTTATTGCAATAAGGGCACCACTGCCCACGGTAGAAAAACAGCACCACCGCTTTATGATCTTTTAACAGGTCTTTCAGTTTGAGTTTTTTTCCGGAATTATCAACCCCGGTAAATTCGGGTGCTTTATCGCCCTGTTTTAAACCGGTTTGTGCCGATGAGTGTAAGCAGATGGCTAAAGCGAATACAATAAGTAATAGTTTTTTCATAACGTTTTTATTGTTTTGGTCGGCGAAAGGTGGTAAACCTTACAGGGGTATAATAATATGAAAAGACAATAGAGCCAGGGGGTGTCATCCTGAGCTTGTCGAAGGGTGAGCGCAGAGGCCTTTGCCCCTATGTCTTCGACAGGCTCAGACTGAAATTGCTTCGACGGGGCTCAGCATGACCTTGGCACTAATACTGCAACTTCAACCCCTTTTTATCATTAACCGGCTGCGGCACTTTTACATAATAGCCGGTGCCATCATAAACACGTTTCCGTGGATGCGACTGGCAGGCATCACTACAACAGCCTTCCAGTTTTTCGCCGCAGGTATCACATTGGGTAAAATGCTCATTGCATTCGGGGTTGGCGCAGTTTATCATTTTATCGGTAACGGTGCCGCAGTTTAAGCACTTGGATATTACCACAGGGTTCACGCTGTTCACATCAACTGAGAGGCGGTTATCAAACACATAGCATTTGCCTTCAAAATCCTTGCCGCCGGCTTCCTTGCCGTATTTTATAATGCCACCATGCAGCTGGTACACATCGGTAAAACCCTCGTGTAATAACAGCGCCGATGCCTTTTCGCATTTTATGCCGCCGGTGCAATAGGTGAGTATTTTTTTATCCTTGTATTGCGCCAGCTCGTTTATCATAGCCGGGAAATCGCGGAAATTCTCAATATCCAACGTTATGGCGTTTTTAAACTTGCCCAGGTTATGCTCATAGTTCGACCGTACATCAAGCACCACCACATCGTCGCGGTCCTTCATCGCCATAAAATCCTTTGGCTCCAAATGTTTGCCGGTTTGTTTTTTGGGGTCGATGATCTCGGGATTACGCAGGCCCGAATGCACGATCTCTGATTTATAGCGCACGTGCATCTTCATAAATGAAGGCGTACCTACCTCATCAACCTTAAAGTCGATACCTGCAAAACGCGGGTCGGCGTGTACGGTATCCATATAGGTTTTACAAGCATCAGCGGTGCCAGAAACGGTGCCATTAAGCCCTTCTTCGGCCACAATAATGCGCCCCGTAAGCCCTAATGATTTACAAAATTTTAAATGATCGGCCGCAAATTGCTCCGCATCCGCTATTGTTGAATAACAATAATAGAGTAGTGTATTATATTTTTCCATACGTCCATTGATACTGCTGCAAACAGTGTTAAATGAGGCGCAAATGTACGATTTTGGGATGAAATGTGGAAGTTAAATTTAATATCGAACATCGAATACTGAACGCCGAATGATGAAGTTAACTTCGAAAGCTATTATTAGTCACCCTAAATAAAGATGTTTTTAACTTCGATATTCGGTGTTCGTATTCAACATTCGATATTACCTAATGCCGTAAAATATCCTTATCCCCTGCAAATAGCGTTTGTTGCCTTCGTATGATACGCCGTAATCAACCCTGAATATCAATCGCTGCACACCAACATAGAACTCGGTATAATTTGGGTTGGCTTTTTCGGAAAGATAATTGGCGCCGACGATCTCGTCCAGCTTTAAGTTACGCATAAAGGGAATGTTTTTTAGCAGCGTACCGGCAAAGTTGTGCTGGTAGTGTGCTTCGATAAAGCGGGTATCGGTACTAAAAGTATAGAATGGTAAAAAATGGAAGCTGCCCACATATGTAGGGTCGAAGGTGGTACCCTGGTTACCTAAAAAGTGATTGTAATCCATAAAATATATCTTGTTTCCGTTAAAAAAGTCGCCCATTGTTATTTGGAATGATGAGTAACCAATAATGCCAATGGGGATGTTAGCCTGCGCTATGTTTAACGAAGCAAAATTGTAATCAACATCCGACCCCAGCACATTATTTATACCCTGTCGGTAAGCCACAGTTACAACGGGATATTTTGATGGCAGGTCGATTTTACTTGTAGGCCGGGTTACATATTGCTGGTCGAACGTTAGCCTGAACGAGGTAGAAAAAGTGAGCGCCTGGTTCTGCGGGAATAATACAGAACGGTCATCGGCCGGCGCATCGGGCATTAACGGGTTATTGGAAGTATATTTCTTGTTACTGAATGTTTCAATATGGTTGAACGATGTATTGTACAGCTGAGTGCGGTTAGCATAGCTAAGGCTCGCGGTCCACAAAACACCGTTGGCTATTTCGCGCTGGAACCCGCCGTTAATATACTGCGATTCGTAATACTTCACATAGTTGCGCTCGCTTAACAGGGTACTTAAAGTGTTAAAGTATAATGAACGTGTACCCACGTTATTCAGGTCGAGTATATCGCTGCCGAAACCACCAAAGATCCGGCCATTGTGAAAAGGGTCGTAATTATATTCGCCGTTAATATTTGCGGTAAATATTTTGTTCGAAAAACCGTAGCGCAGGTCGGGCGTAACATCGTACGTTTTAAGATCACTTATCCTGTGGGTATATTTTGCTTCCAGGTTGATCCCAAAACCTGAAACGGTGTTATAAAATAAGGTTTGGATGAAAGGGTAATAATACACTGAATCTGTGTTCCTGCGATAAGTTGAGCTATGCCCGAATATAAGATACGGAAGAACCAGCAAGCGGTTGTTGCTATGCTGTGCCGAATCCAAATAGGCCGACGTGTGCTTTACGCTGGCAATGCTATCCTTCTTACGATAATCAAGTGCTTCGCGGTCGGTTAAGGGTACGGGGCGATTTGCTAACCAATAGGCAGGATCCTTTGTAGTGGCAGCAGTATCATATTTTAATATCTCACCCGTAAAAAATTTATCAGGGAATTGCGGGTCGAGGTTATAGTTATTATAAATGGCATCATAATATCCCCCAAACTTAAACCCTAAAACATCGCCGGTAAAATGGTATTGTACTGAGGCTGGCTGCCATACATTGCCCTTAATAGGTATATATTGCTGGCTTACGGTAAGCGTATCGATAAAATTGAGGCCGTTATCCTTATTGGTTAAAAGCAGGTCGACGCTGTAAATGCGCCAGTCGCCCTCGAGTATATAAATATTCCCCTTAAACGTAGCCGAGTGTTCTACCCGTGGTGTTACCTGTATCTTATCTATAACATGACCGTTCTCGGTGGTGGTGCCGAGTAGTTTGTATGTGTAATGGTTGAAAGCATTGGCTGAAACCGGCGATACAAAGCCATGGTTGCTCAATCCCGGCACGGCGAAAATATTTTTGTAAAAGTTCACCTGCAAGTCCGATGACTTGTTGTAACTAAAAGCGGGGTTCAATCCAACTGTTTTAGAGGCTATGGTAATTTCCTTTATATGATTAGGCTGCTCAAAATTAAAACTTGATAATGATTCAGACTGGTATAAAATGCCCCGCCCCAACGAGTCGAGGTCGAGCGTGTTCCTTACCTGTTTGCCCATAAACATTTTTGGTGCGCCCAGCAAACGTTGTACGCCTTTAACATATACCGCACATGAATAAGCTTTTACTTCGTTAAGGTAATATTCGCGCTTGGCAATAACATGCTCCATAATGCTGTTGGCCGCGGTGTCCTTTTTTATCCGTTTGCCCTCAATTACAACAGTTTTAAGTTCAAAAAGCTCCGGCTCCATGGTTACATTATGTACCACATTATGGTCGGTAATGGTAACGGTCTCAATACGCTCGGTATAACCTACAAAACGGTAAATGAGGTGATAAGTGCCGGGATCAATCTTAAACTGGTAGTTGCCGCTTTCGTTAGCCGTAGTGCCGTAGGATGAGTTGCGGATATATACGGAAGTAAACGGGATGGCATGGTTATGCCCGTCGGTTATACGGCCAGATAACATATATTGCTGGCCCGAAGCGTTAAAAGCAATAAACGTGGCAAAAGTAAGTAGTAGATATTTTATCATGTTAAACACTCATTAAATACATTTTAAGGGTAAAATGTTTGATTGCGGCGCATAATATATATTTTATAATGAATTTACCCCGGCCATTTCCGCGTTAATGCTTAATTTTGCACCTTAACTGAACTCATTAGGTGAATTGGCTTAAGTCACTAATTCACTCAATCACTAACTCATAAATGGATATGTATAATACCTTAAAGCCCGTACTACAGCAGGAGCTGGCCGAAATTGAAAAAGCCGGATTGTATAAACGCGAAAGAATTATAACCTCGCCACAAGGTGCCGATATTACGGTGCAGGGCGGTAAGGAAGTGATAAACTTTTGCGCCAATAACTACCTGGGCCTTTCATCAAACCCCAAAGTTATTGAAGCCGCGAAAGCGGTTATGGATACACACGGCTACGGTCTGTCGTCGGTACGTTTTATTTGCGGTACGCAGGATATACATAAACAGCTGGAGCAAAAAATAGCTGAATTTTTAGGCACGGAAGATACTATTCTGTACGCTGCTGCATTTGATGCCAACGGCGGTGTGTTTGAGCCCTTGTTTAACGATCAGGACGCCATTATATCAGATGAGCTGAACCACGCATCCATAATCGACGGCGTGCGCCTGTGCAAGGCCCAGCGCCAGCGCTACAAGCACGATGATATGGCCGACCTGGAAGAAAAACTAAAAGCCACCGAAAGCTGCCGCCACCGCATTATAGTTACCGATGGCGCTTTCAGCATGGACGGTACCATAGCCCAGCTGGACAAAATTTGCGAACTAGCTGAAAAATATAATGCCCTTGTAATGATTGACGAAAGCCATTGCTCAGGCTTTATGGGTAAAACCGGTCGCGGTACGCATGAGTACCACAACGTAATGGGTAAGATAGATATTATCACCGGCACGTTGGGTAAAGCGTTGGGTGGGGCATCAGGAGGTTTCACTTCGGGCCGTAAGGAAATTATTGACATGCTTAGGCAGCGTTCGCGGCCGTACCTGTTCTCGAACACGCTTGCCCCGGCTATAACCGGCGCATCAATAGCGGTACTGGATATGCTGAGCGAAACCACCGACCTGCGCGATAAACTGGAAAAGAACACCAAATACTTCCGCCAAAAAATGACTGAAGCTGGTTTTGATATAAAGCCAGGCGTACACCCTATAGTACCCGTAATGCTGTATGATGCCAAACTTGCCCAGGAATTTGCCGCCAAAATGCTGGAGGAAGGCATTTATGTAATAGGTTTCTACTATCCTGTAGTACCGCAGGGTAAAGCACGCATCCGAGTACAAATATCAGCCGCACATGAGACTGAACATTTGGATAAGGCGATAGCAGCTTTTAGTAAAGTAGGGAAAGAGTTAGGGGTGTTGAAATGATACGTATATTACTTATATTTGTATATATAAGTGGATTATGAGAGTAACGTTAGATATTGAACCCGGCTTGATCGATCGATTAAAGAAAGCAGCAAAAAAAGGAAATACAAGTATTTCTAAAATTGCTGAGCCTATTCTAAAAAAGGAATTGGAATTTGAAAACGAATCTTTTAGTATGAAAAGCTTAGACGAGTTACCGCAATGGGTAAAGGATTTAACTATTAAAGGAGAACCGATACCCGATTTTGACAATAAAGCCGAATATCATAAACATCTTGAAGAAAAATACGGTTTGTGAAAAAGGTTTTTTTAGATAGCGACATCATATTAGATGCTTTATTAAAACGCCCCGGATTTTACTTACCTGCCGCAAATATTATTGCTTTGGCTTATCAGCGTCAAATACTATTAACGACGTCTCCGGTGGCATTTGTTAATGTGAATTATTTTCTAAACAAATTCGATAAGAAAAACAGCATTGAATTATTGAAAGGCATCAGGTCGGTTATTTCAATAATTGAAGTGGGCGAAAATATAATAGACTTTGCCCTTAACAGCGGCCTGAATGATTTTGAAGATGCTGTGCAATACTATGCTGCCAAAAGCGCGACAGCTGATTTCATCATCACCAGAAATATAAAAGATTACAAACAGTCGGATATTCCTGTTCTAACTGCTGAACAATTTCTAAGAACACAAAATTAAATGCAACAACAAATAGACCAATACACCGCCGAAATAAACACCTTTTCACCTGCTAATGCTGATGAGCTGGAAACTTTTCGCATAAAGTTTTTAGGTACCAAGGGTATTATCAAGGATCTTTTCGACCAGTTTAAAACGGTTGGCCCTGAAGAGAAACGCACTTTTGGTAAAGTGCTAAACCAGTTTAAACAACTGGCCGAAACGAAATACAATGATCTGAAAGAAGGCCTTACATCAGATGTTGAAAGCTCGAAATCGGAAAATGATCTAACCCTTCCCGGCGATGGCTTTAACACAGGTACACGCCATCCATTATCATTAGTGCGCAACGAGATCATCGATATTTATAAGCGCTTAGGGTTCGTTGTTGCCGAAGGACCTGAGATCGAGGACGACTGGCATAATTTCTCAGCCCTTAATTTCCCCGAGGAACACCCCGCCCGCGATATGCAGGATACCTTCTTCATCAAAAAAAATAGCGGGACCGATGATATTGCCCTGCGTACCCACACTTCATCGGTACAGGTGCGCATGATGGAGAATGGCAAACCACCGTTCCGCGCCATTATGCCGGGTCGTGTTTACCGCAACGAGGCTATTTCAGCTCGCGCGCATTGCTTTTTTCACCAGGTGGAAGGTTTGTATGTTGATGAGAACGTATCCTTTGCCGATCTGAAACAAACATTATATCATTTCGTACAGGAACTTTATGGCGAAGGTACCAAAGTACGGTTCCGCCCATCTTACTTCCCGTTCACCGAGCCATCAGCCGAAATGGATGTATCATGTACCATTTGTAAGGGCGATGGTTGTAATATGTGCAAGTACAGCGGCTGGGTGGAGATACTGGGCTGCGGCATGGTCGACCCCAATGTTTTGGAAAATTGCGGCATCGACAGTAAAAAATATACCGGCTTCGCATTCGGTATGGGTATAGAAAGAATTGCCAACTTAAAATATGTTATACGCGATCTGCGTTTATTCTCTGAGAACGATGTTCGTTTCCTCGATCAGTTTAAAACAGAGATCATATGAAGTTTGCGTGGGTATTAGCGTTTGTAGCGGTTTTCTTTCTGTCATGCGGAAAAAACAGCGACCCTATACCCAATGTTTCAGTAAACTTTGAAGCATCACTGTCCGACCCGCGCCTGTCGGGTTTAAACATTGCAGGTGGGGTGGTCCTTATCACCGGCTATGGCGTTGCAGGCCTTATACTATATCATGAGCCCAACGGAAGCTACGTTGCTTACGATCGCTGTAGCAGCTATAAACCCGAAAATAAATGCGCGGTAACACTCGATGCTGGCCACCTTACTGTAACTGACCCGTGCAGCGGCTCCAAGTTTTCGTTATTCGATGGAACCCCAGTAAAGGCCCCTGCTACTGAATCGCTTAAATCGTATTATGTAACTGTCAGTAATTATGAGATATTTGTATCAAATTGATGCATGGAAGCTGATAAAATAAAAGAAAGCATAAAGCGGGCGGCGCAGGAACTATTTCGCAAATTCGGGTACCATAAAACCAGCGTTAACGAAATAGCTAAAAAAGCCAAGATAGCTAAAGCAACCATTTATAAGTATTTTGATAGCAAGGAAGATGTACTGCATGCCCTGCTAATGGATTACATACGCGTAAGCGTTGACGAGCTTATCCACGTTAACACGCCCGAGACTGATGAGGAAGCACAGCTTAATAACCTCATTATGAAGACCTGCCGCTTGTCATATACCATTTGTAACGAATTTATTGGCTGGGATTTCATTCGCGAAAGCACCAATTCGCAGGAGTTTTTAAAGAATTTGTCGAACGAACTTGAAGAGCTGCTCGTCCATGCCTTCTCACAACTCAATACCATGCGCAAGCACGACGGCTACCTGCAGCGGCTTCGCTTTTTGGTAAAATGCAGTAAAAGCATCGTATTCAGCTTCGCTTTCACCTCGGTAAGCGACTCCGACATCCGCAAAAATTTTGTTTCATTCCAAAAGGAAATTTTACCCTACCTGGTAAAAGCTGCTATAACTATTTAAGCAGACCGCAACCCGGCAGTTGAGATTGTACCCGACTTGTTATTGGGTCCATTATGTTCTAATTTCAGCAAGTGATTAACTATTATCACCACGGCGCATATCGCTAGTGCGCCAACCAGCGAGACTTGTCTTTTTCTCATGATCATTTTAACGGTAAAAGGTAATAAGTTCAGGGGCCTCCGCTAACGCGTACCCTATTTGTATTTTTTGCAAAGGCTTATATATCAATTACACAAACACCCGGCTATTTGTTTTTTAGGCCGATAAAAATATATATCAGAAGCTAAAGCGGTTGTATAAATCGTTGGCCGAGAACAATTATCCTTTATCAGATGTTGCAACATAGGCAACAACAAAGCCGGTTATTGAAAGCTAAACGTATGGCCAAAAGAAACACTAAAAAAGAACTCCGTTCCTCGCTCGAGTTTACAAAGACACCAGTGGACAAGATAGCGGTGTTTTTAATCAGCATATTTGGCAGTGTTACCTTTCTGCTATTTTGCACACTGCTGTTTGCCGTATGGATATGCTGGAACCTGGGTATCTTCGGTTTTAAGCCTTTCGATCCTTTTCCGTTTCCCATACTCGAAATGAGCGTGTCTATCTTCGCCATTGTGCTGTCGGTATCTGTGCTCATCAATCAAAACCGCCAGGGTCATATGGACAAAATACGCCAGCAGGTAGAGTTCGAAGTAAACGTACGCGCGGAAGCCGAAATAACGAAGATGCTCAACATGCTGCATGCCATCGAACAAAAACTCGGCATTGACACCAGCGGCGACACCCTGTTGGAAGAAATGAAAGAAGTCACCAACGTGAAACAGATCCAAAAAAATATTGATGAGGAAGGGATGTAGATTGAGGTGTAATATCCAATACCTAATGATGAATAAGGAAATGCTTTATTTCAGAATTTGGCGTTTGTGTTAACCATTTCCCGCACCTGCTGTAGTTTATAAATTCGACCTAAAATTCATTAAGTTTTCAGCTTAAGAAACAACCCATACTTTCCTCAAATAGTCGATTATTATACCCAACTATCCCCGATGTTTTTATAATGCCTTTATATAAATACACGCTAACCTATCGTTGTACACTTTTGGCATTAAAGGATGGAATACTACGTTGTGTGGCATACAATTTGCCTATGGTTATATAGCTGTAATAAATGCCCCACCGTAGGGTATTTGTTATCAGAAAAAAAATTAAGAATAAAGAAAACCGGAACGCTCACTTTTTAGTATATTTAACCATGACTCAATTCGACTACCTCGCACAACTGAATGCCGAAAAAAGTGTTACTGTAAGCAATATCCAAATGCTGCACCAGCTTAGTAACGAAGGCGATCAGCGCATTCTCGACAAAGCATTTAAAAAATACTATACCCTAAAAGCAAAATGTGCAACCATTTACAAGGCATTTATGGATGGTACACTCGATCCTGATGCCGAAATGGGTGATATGATGTTTGATTAACCTAATTAAGTGCCCTTATGGGCATTGAACGAGGGAGTTTTTTAAAGAAATGCTCAGTTCGGTAAATATTTACCAGAAAAAAATATCGTTAAAGGAAATTTTGTTACCTTTATAACCTAAAATTATCACAATAATGAAAAAACTTTTACTAATCGCCTTTGGCGCAGCGCTATTCTTTGGCTGTTCAAAAAAAGACAACTCATCGCAAACAAAAAGCATTGTTGGAAAATGGTATGCAGAAAGCGACAGCAGCGCCATATACCAGAACGGCACTTTATACGATCATGAATCAGAAACATTTGATCACCAGGATTATGAAGTATTTAACTCAGATGGGACTGGTACCGAAGTGGACATTAAAGATTTAGCCAAGCCATACAGCCTTAATTTTACCTATTCAAAATCAGGAAACAACCTTAGTATAAATATCCCGGCACATACCGAGGATAATGTTAGTTATGATGCCTACACCCTAAAAGGTACTATAAAAATACTTACAGACAGCAAACTCCAATTTGTTGTTGAAGATACTGAAGTAAGTAACGGAGACACTTACCGTACGGTTATCACCTATAATTTAATAAAATAGCCAGGGCATTTAATGCTGGATATTGCATGTTGAAGTAAGCTTCGATGTTCGATATCCAGTATTCGATATTGATTATTAATTCCATCAGCTGCAAATTCCCCACTGCAAACTGAAATTATTACCTTTGCCCCTTCATTATGGGCAGAGGCAACAAAAGCAAACCGGAAAAAATATTCGAAAACGTTGAGATAATCGACATTGCCGAAGAGGGCAAAGGCGTTGGCAAAACCGACGATTTTGTACTGTTTGTAGACAAGGCTATCCCTGGCGATATTGCCGACGTGCTGGTTTACCGCAGCAAAAAGAACTTTGGCGAGGGACGTATTCTTAACCTCAAAAAAGCATCGGAATATCGCGTACAGGCCTTTTGCGAACATTTCGGCACCTGTGGCGGTTGCAAATGGCAACACATGACCTATGAGGCACAGCTAAAATTCAAACAAAAATCTGTTAGCGATGCTTTAAGCCGCATTGCCAAAATTGATGTACAGGGCATAATGCCCATCGTTGCATCGCCCGAAGACAGGTACTACCGTAACAAGCTCGAATTCACTTTCAGTAACAAACGCTGGCTGATGGACGGCGAAGCCCGCCCCGAAGAACCTGTTAACATGGACGCACTCGGTTTCCACATCCCCGGCCGGTTTGATAAAATATTGGACGTGCACCACTGTTACCTGCAAGCCGATCCATCCAATGCTATCCGTAATTCGGTTGATGAATTTGCCAAACGCGAGGGCTATACTTATTATGATTTGAAGGCCCACACCGGAGCCTTGCGCAACCTGGTTATCCGCACCTCGTCGACCGGTGAGCTGATGGTGATTGTGGTTTTTGCTTACGCGACTGATGAGGAAGTGAACAAGCTGATGAATTTCGTAGCCCACACCTTCCCGCAGATCACTGCGCTGCTGTACATTATTAACCAAAAAAAGAACGATACGATATTCGACCAGGAGGTGATCGCGTTTCGCGGTACTGAATATATTCATGAAGAAATGGAAGGTATAACCTTCCGCATCGGTGCAAAATCATTCTACCAAACCAATTCGGCCCAGGCTCAAAAACTGTACGAAATAACTCGTGAGTTCGCCGGTTTTACAGGTAACGAGCTTGTGTATGACCTATACACCGGCGCCGGCACCATTGCCAATTTTATAGCGGGGCAGGTGCGCGAAGTGGTGGGTGTGGAGTATGTGCCATCAGCCATTGAGGATGCCAAAATAAATTCGGCAATCAATAGCATAACCAACACCAAATTTTACGCAGGCGATATGAAGGACGTGCTGAATACGGAATTTATAATGCAGCATGGCAAACCCGATGTGATCATCACCGACCCGCCCCGCGCGGGCATGCACCCTGATGTAGTGGCCCGGTTGATGGAAATTGAAGCGCCAAAAATTGTTTATGTAAGCTGCAACGCCGCCACCCAGGCCCGCGACCTGCTGGTACTAAAGGAAAAATACGATACGGTAAAAATACAACCCGTTGATATGTTCCCCCACACCCAGCACGTGGAGAACGTGGTGTTGTTGGTGTTGAGAGATTAGTAATAATGTGTTAATTTGAAAATTTGATGATTTGAAGATGAGAGAAGGTAAAAATTCACTCATTCAATAAATCACTCATTCAATCAATAAATATGGAACCCGAAGAATTGTTAAACGAAAATAGTGGAAAGGATAAACAAAGCCCATTGCTTAGTTTGGAGGTCGATCTTAAATTTTTTAATGAGTCCATCCGCGAGGTGGCCATTGAGATCATGGTGGAGGGCTTGTCGCAATACCCCATCTTTATCGCCCATCAGCACGAGCTTGAGCTTGGCGAGGTTATCCTCGACCGACACGACATTAACAGCGAGTGGAGCATCCACGCCTCAACCCTTGAAGAATTTATTGAGCGCGGCGTGATAAAAAAAGAACTGAAACAGCGCTTTATCGATACCTACAAAAGCCCCGATAAATACATGTGCGTTTTCGTTGTAGTACCCGAGGGTGCCAATTTTGTGTTTTTCCCGTACTTGAAGGACTGATCAGAAGTTGAAGGTTTAAAGTGAAAAGTTTAAAGTTGTTGTATTACTTTAACTTTATACCTTTATTTTTGAATAATGAGGGGATAAAGTCACTTTCAACTTTTAACTTTCAACATACAACTCAAAAAGACATGTCAGCAAGAAAACTCCTCATATTAAACCAGCAGCAGATACAGCAGAAGATAGACCGTATTGCCTACCAGGTGCTCGAAGATAATTTCGACGAGGAAGAAATACTTATAGCAGGCATTTTGCCACGCGGCAACCATATAGCCGCCCGCATAAAAAAAATACTGGATGAGATAGCGCCGTTCAAAAGCCGCCTGATAACTATCGAGCTGGATAAACAAAGCAGCAGCCTGAAATCAAACATAAATTTTGATGTGAACGATTGCAAAAACAAAGCGGTGATCTTAGTGGATGATGTACTCAATAGCGGCAAAACCCTGGCCTATGGGTTCGGTGTTTTTATTGATGTGCGCCTCAAAAAACTACGCACCGCAGTACTTATCGATCGTAATCATAAAAACTTCCCTATTACTACTGATTATGCAGGAATGGCCCTCTCCACCGTATTAAAAGAGCGTGTTGATGTATTCCTGTCTGAAAACGGCGATGAAGATGCGGTATATTTGACTTAAAGAGATATCATTTAGCAGCCCTTCTGGCTTTTATCTTTATTTTAAGCAAATACGTATTGCATGTGCAATGATGGGCTAACATTTAAATCAACCAATGATTGAAATGGGTTGATTTTTTATATATTTTAGTGACCTAAACCATATTAAAAAAATGAAAAAACTATTACTCCTGGTTTCGGTAGCTATTTTAATTGTTAGCTGCTCAAAAAAGAATAATGCTCCAAACTCGATCGTCGGAAAATGGTATGTAACTACCGATAGCCTTGCTTTGTATGTTAACGGTAGTTTATATGAACACGATAGTTATACCTCTGACCGCCAAAACTATACAGAATTTGTTGCTGATGGCAGCGGTTCGGAAATATTTATCAGATCTACCCTATTGGGCGGTAATGCGGTTGATGACGCGTTTGCGGTTTTTACCTATACAGTAAGCGGCAACGAAATTGATTATAGTTTTCCTGATCAAACGGTTGGCGAAGAACAGGTAGGCGCTTTTACACAAACCGGCACTATTACATCGCATACTACCAATACCTTATCAATTGTAGTAACCCAATCTCTTAACGCTAATGGCAATACTTACAAACAAGTGGAGATAGAAAATTTTATTAAATAAAAACAAGTTTTCATAAATAAGGCAGGTAATTTAATTACTTGCCGCAAATAAAAGCTTTGGTTTATATAGATGCGATTTGCATGGAGAACAATAACTAAGAATCTTCTAAACTATATACCTTGTTGAGGTATATGTAATAATAGACGCTTTGGCCCTTATCATGATAATTTCTTTGTGATGAGCTTTATCAGCTTTCACGTACCCAAATTCAGGGCAGCCACAACCTTTCCCAAATATCCCGCACGATGAAAAGCTGATGGTTATGAGTAATAGTACAAAAAGGAGTAATTTATTTTTTGTCATGCTTTAACGCTGCTGATGTTACCAATACACTAAACATCCCCATGCACGCCCCAACTGAATCAGCAAAAAGATCGTCCCATTCAAAGTCGCGCCAGGTGAAAACATACTTCTGTAATAACTCAATGCTATACCCGTATAAGGCGGCTATTACAACAATAAGTATTATAGCTTTATACGTTAAAAACCTTAATTTATGTTGCCTTAAATGGCCATTGCAATAAAAAACTACCAGCACAAAAAAGAAACCGCAATGCACTATCTTATCAAACCCGGGGAAAAACATCGGCGACTCGCCGATGTTCCCCAAATGTATAGTGCAAAGGGTAAAAATAAATAAGGCCCACAAAATAGCGGGCCAGTAATATTTTAGCAGGTTTTTCACTTTATTCGCCAACAATAGCTTTATAACCGGCAGCATCTAACAGGCCGTCAGTATCGCCGGCATTTTTAAGGGTTACTTTAACCATCCACCCTTCGCCATACGGGTCGCTGTTAACTAACTCGGGTTGGCTATCCAGTGCCGGGTTTACCGCGGTAACGGTGCCATCAACAGGCATAAACAGGTCCGACACGGTTTTTACCGCTTCAACGGTTCCGAAAACTTCCTCTTTTGCAACTTCTTTGCCTACCGAGGGGATATCTACATAAACAATATCGCCCAGTTCGCGCTGTGCAAATTCGGTTATACCTATAGTGGCCTCATTGCCGTCAATTTTTATCCACTCGTGGTCTTTTGTGTACTTTAGTGTTGCAGGAAAATCCATATTGTTTATGTTAAGTGCACAAAAATAATAAAACTTAGTAGAACGCAACTATTAAACACATATTAAGCGTACAATTTATGCGCAATAAAAACTGTATGTATGCAGTTGTGTTATTATATTTATACCCATACTATATTATGA
Source organism: uncultured Mucilaginibacter sp. (assembly GCA_903915155.1). Taxonomy (GTDB): domain Bacteria; phylum Bacteroidota; class Bacteroidia; order Sphingobacteriales; family Sphingobacteriaceae; genus Mucilaginibacter. Next base: position 341 of record CAIWRU010000020.1, on the reverse strand, counting down.
AACATTTAAGGGTTATAGTTTTTGCTTTACTGGCCACTTGCACCTTAATGGCCTGCCATCAAGGTTCGCCGCAACTAAGTTCGGGCGATGATGAGGATAGCATTACGGCCAGTACGGATACTTCATCGACTTTAAATTTGGCGGTTGATAAGTCCGATTCCGACTTTGCGGTTGATGCAGCCAATGGTAATTGTACCGAGGTTGAACTGGGTAAGCTGGCCATAAAAAACGGAAAAAGCGCAAAAGTTAAAAATTTTGGGGTGATGATGGTAAAGGAATACGGCAAGGCAAACGCCAAGCTCATGATACTGTCAAAAGCAAAAAACCTAAATCTTAGATCG
>CAIWRU010000019.1 GCA_903915155.1 uncultured Mucilaginibacter sp. | reverse complement strand
CTTATGAAAAAATTACTGCTCACTGCCGTAAGCATCCTGCTTTTGGCTTTTATCTCAACAATTGCCTTCGCGCAAACAGTTAATTCGCCCAATGATGCGGCTTATATAAGAGATAACTACACCAAATACGAGTACCAAATACCCATGCGCGATGGTAAAAAGCTGTTCACATCGGTTTACGTACCAAAAGATCAAATGAAAAAATACCCTTTTATGATGGATCGTACGCCTTACAGTGTGGAGCCTTACGGGGTTGAGAAATATAAAAATGCTTTAGGGCCATCACCTTTATTTTTGCACGACGGCTATATTTTTGTTTACCAGGATGTACGTGGTCGCTGGATGAGCGAGGGGGTATACCAGGAAATGACGCCAGAATTGGAACATCACAAAACCAACCAGGATGTTGATGAAGGTACTGATACCTATGATACCATCGACTGGCTGTTAAAAAACATTCCTAATAATAACGGAAAAGTGGGCGTTTGGGGAATATCATATCCAGGCTTTTACACCACAACCGCTTTATTGAGCCGCCACCCGGCATTGGTTGCGGCATCGCCACAGGCCCCAATTGCCGACTTGTACCGCGATGACGCCTTCCACAACGGCGCGTTTATGCTGGTGGGTAACTTTGGTTTTTACCCATTCTTTACTAACAGGCAGGACGATAAACCAACCCAGCGAGGCGGCGGCAAAGTAGAGTATGGAACGCCTGATGGTTATAAATTTTACATGGATATGGGCACCATGAGGGGCAGCAATACCAAGTATTTTAAAGATACCATCCGCCTGTGGAACGAAATGATGGATCACCCGAATTATGACCAGCATTGGAAGGACCGTAATGTATTGACACACCTGCACGATATTAAAACCGCCGTATTGGTTACCGGTGGCTGGTATGATGCCGAAGACCTATACGGCGCTGTAAATACCTACAAAACACTGGTAAAGGATAATCCGGCCTCGCATATTTATTTTGCTATGGGCCCCTGGGTGCACGGCGGCTGGTCGCGCGGTTTAGGCGACCATTTAGGCGATGTGAGTTTTGGCGCTACAACAGCATCCTTCTACCGCGAAAAGATTGAGTTTGCCTTTTTTAGCCATTATTTAAAAGGGACTGATACCGATATCCCCAAAGTATCAACCTTTGAAACAGGCACCAACGAATGGAAAAATTATAGCAAGTGGCCGCCGAAGGAAGCGGAAGATAAGAACCTGTACTTCTTGCCCGGCGGGAAATTATCTTTCGATCCGCCAACGGGGAACGGCGATAGCAACGATGCCTTTATATCCGACCCTAACAAACCCGTGCCATTTATCGATGACATTACCCTTGATATGAAACGCGAATACATGACCGCCGACCAGCGTTTTGCCGCGCGTCGCCCGGATGTGTTGACCTATCAAACAGATGTGCTTGATCATGACGTTACACTTGCCGGTAACATTTGGGCCAATCTGAAAGTATCAACCACCGGCACCGATGCCGATTGGGTGGTTAAGGTAATTGATGTTTACCCCGATAGCAGCAAGAATAATAAGTTCACTGATAAAAATACCTTCATGTCGGGCTATGAGCAGATGGTGCGCAGCGAGGCCATGCGCGGCAAGTTCCGAAACAGTTTTGAAAAACCCGTGCCGTTTGTACCCAACCAGGTAAGCCCGGTAAACTTTGAGCTGCAGGATGTACTGCACACTTTTAAAAAAGGCCATCGTATTATGGTGCAGGTACAAAGCACCTGGTTCCCGCTTATCGACCGCAACCCGCAGGTGTTTGAGGATATTATGAAAGCCAAGCCAAACGATTTTAAAAAGGCTACGAATAAGGTTTATACTTCAAAGGCGCATCCGAGTTATTTGAAGGTGAGGGTGATGTAGGGGATTTCGGATTTCGGATTTTCGATTTCGAATTTATTTAATTCTTACATTAGCTTCTGGTCGATGTTAAGATAGATATGAAAAATTACATTCCGCAATTTAAGACTGATGAACAGGCAATTGAGAATCTTAACTCACTTGCATTTGAAACTGTTAGAGCAGATGTTCCTGAACTGTTAGAATGGGTGCAGGATTTGCATTGGGATTCTGCACACGGAGTTGCGGAATACTTAGTTCCGCATGTTCATGAGATTCAAAAGGAGTTGCTCAATATTTTAAAGGCTAACGATGAGATATGGAAATTGAACATCATTAGGGCTTTAATAGCAAAGTCCCCCAATAAACTTGGTCCGGAATTGATGTCGATAATAAGGAGAATAGCAGATCATCCTACAAAAGCAGAGAAGGAAGAGGATGTTGATGTAGCAGCAAGGAAGATAATTTACAAATAACAATTCACCTATGCTCCGCGAAATAGACAACTTCTACCTGCAAAAAGATGAACCGGTAAAGGGTTGTTTATTGTTCCTCCGTAACTATATCCTTAATTACGATAAAAACATAACCGAAGCCTGGAAATATGGTATGCCGTTCTTTTGCTACAAGGGCAAAATGTTGTGCTACCTGTGGGTGCATAAAAAGAACAGGATGCCTTATTTGGGAATAGTTAAGGGCAAACAAATAGATTATCCGGAACTGATTATTGAAGACCGCGCTAAAATAAAGATCATGCTGTTTGACCCGGCAAAGGATATTCCGGTTGAGACTATTGATAATATATTAAGAGCAGCCGTTGCTTTATATTGATTATTGGATTTGGCTAAAGCCAACGGCAATAATTATGCGGGACTTTTTATTTCATTGCCGTCCCCTTTAGGGGGCGGATAATAATAATTCTGAAAATGGCCTTTAGCCCAATTGACGGCACCTATTCCAGCACCACCGTCTTATTCTTATAAATAAACACCCGGTCATCAAACACCATGCGCAAGGCTTTAGCTAATACTGCCGTTTCAATTTCTTTCCCGGCGCGTATCATATCGGCTGTGGTAAGCGAGTGGTTGGCGGGGATGATCTGTTGGGCAATGATGGGGCCTTCGTCCAATTCATCAGTAACAAAGTGGGCAGTGGCACCTATCAGCTTTACGCCGCGCTCATAAGCCTGGCGGTAGGGGTTGGCCCCTGCAAAGGCCGGTAAAAAAGAGTGATGTATGTTTACTATTTTATTATGAAAGCGGTTCACAAATTCGGGCGATATAACGCGCATGAATTTTGCAAGCACTATATAGTCATGCTCATAGCCCGCTATAATTTCTAATACTTTCTTTTCAGGCTCAGCGGGAACATCATAAGGCACATGGTAAAACGGAATGTCGAAGCGTTTGCAAATATCGCCAAGCGTGTCATGGTTGCCTATTACGCATTGTACGTTGGCACCAAGAGTTTTAAAATGGTTGCGCACCAGTATATCAGCAAGGCAATGGTATTCTTTGGTTACCAGCACTATCGCGTTTTTTTCGGGGTTGGGGTTTATCTTGATGGAAGCATCGGGCGGTAGCAGATCTGCCAACTGTTGTTCCAGACCATCGGCGTTTGCATCCTTGTTTACTTCAAGGCGCATAAAAAAAAGGTTCTCCGTTTTGTCAACGTGTTCCTGCATCGCCACAATATTGTAGTTCTCGGCTGCTAACAGTCCTGATATTTTGGCAACCAGCCCCACCTGGTCGGTACATTGTATCGCGATAATCATACAGTAAATAAAGCAAAAAAAAATGCCACATTTCAGCTTCGCTAAACAAAAACTGCTCAATTTTAGTTAAATAACTATGGAAAAAGTAGTGAGCGCGTTTAAAAGCCTGCATTTTGTCGAGATGGTGCTGATGCTTTCGGTATTTGTGGGTCTGCTGGTGCATTTTGCTTATGGCTATCAGCCCATGTTCTTTTTGCTGATATTTAGCATAGCACTGGCATTCGTATATTTTCCGTTGGGGTTCTATTTTATCAAAAGGCCGTCCGAAAATTACAGCAATAACATCTCCATTATATTGGGTTTTATTTATGCCTTAGGCGTTTTAACCGTGCTGCTCGGCGCGGTGAATGTAGATAGTTACCGTTATCCTTTAATAGTCGACTTCCTCATTTTGGGCGCTTTGATCATTTATTTGCTTATCCAACTCAGGCGCGATAAATACCCCGATACCTACATCAATACCCAATTATTACGGGTGGCTTATTTGGTTGTTATCAGCCTTATAGTGCTGATTTGATGCTTGCTGTTTAAATGTTAAAAACAATAATTTAGCTTGCAGTTAATATTCGCGATACTTGCAGGGCCTTTAAGAAGGCGGATGAAATAGCAGCCTGCCTGGTACCTGATCGTCATCGGTATTAAGAGGTAGCAACAATCATTACATTAAACTAAAGTGCTTATTTAAAATACGATATAAAAAACTTAGCCCGGCGCCCGTTGGGTTTTTATTTAAAAACAGGCCGAATTTAGCCCCGAAAAATGTTGAAAACTTTTTGGGGTCACAAAGTGGTAAAAAGTGGTAAAAGTACTTTACTTTTACTGTACTAAAATTACCATAGCCGAATAATGTCCTTTTTAACCGGAGAATTTGAATGTAAACTGGATCCTAAATCAAGGATGATGGTTCCCTCTGGCCTCAAGAAAAAGCTTCCTGAGATCGAGACGGAGGGCTTTTTCCTTACCCGGGGGTTCGGCGAAAAGAAGCATTTGGTTATTTACACCATTAAGCAATGGGAGAAGAAATTAGAGGAATTGAGCCTGCTTAATGAATACGAAGAAGACAATATTAAAGTAATACGCTACCTAACCCGCGGTGCCACCGAGCTAAAACCCGATGCTGCCGGGCGTGTATTGCTACCTAAATTTTTGCTGGACTATGCTGGTATAAAAAGTGATGTGGTGCTTTCGTTGCTCATTAACAAAATTGAGGTTTGGGATGCAAATACCCATAAGGCGCTGCTTGATGAGGAGTTGGATAACTACGCGCCGCTTATTCAAAAAGTATTAGGCAATAAAAACGGGAGGAGCGATGGATAATACTTACCATACCCCCGTAATGCTGAAGGAATGTATTGAAGGGCTAAACATCCGCCCTGATGGTACTTATGTTGATGTGACTTTTGGTGGCGGCGGCCATTCGCGCGAGATACTGAAGCATTTGGGCGAAGACGGCGAATTGCTGGCGTTTGACCAGGATGCCGATGCGCAAAAAAACGTGATAGATGATAGTCGCTTTGTTTTCATCGACCAGAATTTCCGTTACCTGAAAAACTTTACCCGTTTGCATAATGCCATACCTGTGGACGGCATACTGGCCGACCTGGGCGTTTCGTCATATCAATTCGACCAGGCCGAGCGCGGTTTTTCCATTCGCTTTGATGCTGAGTTGGATATGCGCATGAACCGTTCATCGGGCATAAGCGCTAAGGATGTAGTAAATAATTATACCGAAGCCGAGCTGCATCGCATTTTCGGTATTTATGGTGAGATACAGAATGCAAAATCACTGGCAAATACTATTGTGGTAGCAAGGCTTACTGCTCCGATAGTTACTGTGGCCGATTTGAAGAATGCAATTTCGGCACGTATCCCGAAAGGAAAAGAAAATAAATACCTGGCGCAAGTTTTCCAGGCACTGCGTATCGAGGTTAACCAGGAATTGGAAGCATTGAAGGATTTTTTAGTGCAATCGGCTGAAGTGCTTGTGTCGGGCGGCAGGTTGGTGGTAATGTCATACCATTCGCTGGAAGACAGGCTCGTAAAGAATTTTATCGCCAAAGGCAAATTCAGCGGCGAGGTAGAGAAGGATTTTTATGGAAACGACCAAAAGCCTTTCGAGGCGGTAAGTCGCGGTGCTATTACGGCATCGGCAGAAGAGATAACGAATAATAACAGGGCGCGGAGCGCAAAATTAAGAATAGCTGTAAAAAAATGACCAATCGTTTACGCACAGAAATTCAGGAAGAGGAAGAAGCGGAACAAAAGCTTATCGTAAAGGAGATGCCTGCAAAGGATATGACCGATAACTTTTTGACCCAGTTCTTTGCCAAGGGGTTTATAACTTCCGAGCAGGCTACCAGCGCCCTCCCTTTTGTGCTTTACGTGGCTCTTTTGGGTATGATATACATTGGTAACCGCCACCTGGCCGAAACCAACATACGCGATATTGATAAAGTGACCAAAGAGGTGAAAGAGTTGAGTTGGGATTACAAATCGACCAAAGCCGAGCTGGCATTTAAAAGTACATTAAGTGAAGTTCAAAAGCGTGCTGATACTTTAGGTGTTAAGGAATCGTTACAGCCACCGCAGAAAATAGTAGTACAGGAAGGAGACGGGCAATGAGCATTAGAACCAACATATTACTTCGTGTTTACCTGGCATTCGGGCTGATATTGTTATTTGCGGGTGCTGTGGTATTCCAGTTGTGCCGTGTGCAGTTTGTGCAGGGTAAAAAATGGAAGGCCATGTCGGTTAAATTATCAACGCGTTACGAAACCGTTGAGGCGGCCCGCGGCAATATCATATCGGTTGATGGGAGCCTGCTGGCTACATCGGTACCGGAATATGAGCTGCATATGGATATGATAGCCGGTGGTATAGCCGATGATGACGTATTTTATGGCAAGGTTGATTCGCTGGCGTTGAAATTATCGCAGTTATATCCTGATAAAACCGAAAAGGAATACTCGCGCATGCTGCGCAATGGCCGCCACGACAGTGCCCGTTACCTGCTGATAAGGCGCAAGGTTACTTACCAGGAACTGAAGCTGATACGTAAATTTCCATTGTTTAATTTGGGCAAATACCGCGGTGGGTTAATAGTAGTAGAGCAGAACAAGCGCATACTGCCGTTTAAATCATTGGCCGCGCGTACCATAGGCTATAAAAATGAAAACGTTTCAAACGCAGTTGGCCTTGAAGGTGCGTTTGCAAAATATATTAATGGCGAGAATGGTAAGCGTTTGGTAGAACGCATTGCCGGCGGCGCATGGATCCCTGTGAATGACGAGGATGATGAAGTGTCGCCAAAAGAAGGTGCCGATATTATCTCGACCATTGATGTGAATTACCAGGATGTTGCCCAAAGTGCTTTAAAAAAGCAACTGATAGCCAGCCAGGCCGATTACGGTTGTGTGGTTTTGATGGAAGTTGCAACCGGCGAAATAAGGGCCATTGCCAATTTTACCCGCACTAAGGACGGTGATTACCAGGAAAAATATAATTATGCCATCAGCAATGCGGCCGATCCCGGTTCAACATTTAAGCTGGCCAGTTATATGACCATGTTCGATCAGCATAAAATTGATACCAATTCAACCGTTGATGCTGAAAATGGCAGATATGATATGTACTACAAAGGCAAAGTGCTGAAAACTTTTAGGGATGCCGAAGAAGGCAATTATGTAATGACTGCCAAAAAGGCTTTTGAGGAATCATCGAATGTGGCAGTGGTGAAATTTGTTTCATCACATTACGGCGATAATCCAAGGGAGTTTACGGATAACCTGCGCAATAATCTTCACTTAAATGACAAGCTGGACCTGCAAATAAAGGGTGAAGCGCAGCCGTTGGTAAAAGATCCGTCGGCCCGTAGCTGGAGTAAGTTAACGCTGCCACAAATGGCCTACGGTTACGAAATGAAAATTGCGCCGCTGCAAATGCTCACGTTATATAATGGCGTGGCCAATAACGGCAAAATGGTTGCGCCAATATTTGTTAGGGAGATACAGCGTATGGGTAATACGATAGAGCAATTTCAGGCAAGAGTTATCAACCCAAAAATGTGTTCAGACGAAACCCTTGGTAAAATGAAAAGTATGCTGGAGGGTGTTGTGTTGGAGGGTACCGGTAAAAATGTAATTAAAAACAATTTGTATTCGGTAGCGGGTAAAACAGGTACCGCGCAAATTGCGAATGGCTCATCAGGTTATGGAGTAAATAAAACCTACCAGGCGTCGTTTTGCGGTTATTTTCCTGCCAATCACCCTAAATATTCAATGATAGTGGTGATCAATCACCCAACTCAAGGGGCTTATTTGGCTGCATTGGTAGCGGGCCCTGTGTTCAGGCAAATTGCCGACAGGGTTTATGTGAACGATATGGGCATTAACCAGGCTACTGCAACGCATTTTGTAGGTAACACTACCATGCCGGTTGTTAAAAAAGGAAATATGCAAGCCCTGCACCAGGTTTACAGCAAGTTAAATATCAAAGCGTTGTATGCCTCAAATAATCCGGCTGCCGGCGGCGTTGATACTACTAATGGTATAGCTTTCCAGGAAACGGAATACAAAAGCCGTACAGTGCCATCGGTAATTGGGATGGACCTTAGCGATGCATTGTATGCATTAGGTAACGCGGGTTATAAGGTAACGGTACGGGGCAGTGGCGCTGTAACTACGCAATCGGTAACGGGCGGTAGCCTGATACCTAAAGGATCGAAAATAACAATTGAATTGCAATGAAGTATTTGAGCGACATATTAGAGGGGCTTGCATTCACTGAATTACAGGGTAGTGCCGACACAGAAATTAGCGCCGTGGTGTTTGATTCGCGCAAGGTTGTGCCGGGCTCGTTATTTGTTGCTATTAAAGGAACCGCTGTTGACGGGCACGATTATATTGATAAAGCTATAAAAGATGGAGCGGTAGCAGTAATTTGCGAAGACCTTCCTGCACACACAGCCACTGAAGTCGACTTTTTTATGGTGGCTAATTCGGCTATTGCGTTAGGGATAGTTACCGCTAATTTTTATGATAATCCTTCTGCAAAGTTAAAGCTGGTAGGCGTAACCGGCACTAACGGCAAAACCACTATTGCTACGTTGCTTTACCAGTTATTCCGCGACCTGGGGTATAAATGCGGGTTGCTTTCAACCGTTGAGAACCAAATTAATGGACAGGTTATACCATCAACCCACACTACCCCCGACCCGGTTGAGCTAAATAAACTATTAGATGAAATGGTGGCTAAAGGCTGCGATTATTGCTTCATGGAAGTAAGCTCGCATGCGGTTGCGCAGCATCGTATCGCAGGTTTGACGTTTGCCGGTGGCATATTCAGCAACTTAACGCATGACCATTTAGATTATCATAAAACTTTTGCCGAATACCTGAAAGCAAAAAAAGCATTTTTCGATGGCTTGCCAAAAGATGCCTTCGCGTTAACTAATGTTGATGATAAAAACGGCAGTGTAATGCTGCAAAATACATCGGCCTACAAAAAAACTTATGGCCTTAAAAATATGGCCGATTACAAGGCCCGCATACTGGAAAACCAGTTTGGCGGCTTGCTATTGCAAATAGATAACGAAGACGTTTGGTTTAAAATGGTGGGCACCTTTAACGCATATAATTTGCTGGCTGTATATGCAGCGGCGATGCTGTTAGAGCAGGATAGGGCTAAGGTATTAACCACATTAAGCAAGCTAACCGGTGCCGAAGGCAGGTTTGAATATATAATTGGGGCGAACAAGGTAATTGGTATAGTTGATTATGCCCACACCCCCGATGCGGTGCAAAATGTATTAAGCACCATTCATGATATACGTAGGGGTAATGAAAAGGTAATAACCGTTATTGGTTGCGGCGGTGACAGGGATAAAACCAAGCGCCCTATAATGGCAAAAGTGGCTTGCGAATGGAGCGATAAGGTGATACTTACTTCGGATAACCCACGCTCGGAAGATCCTGCCCGCATAATTAAAGATATGGAGGCAGGCGTTGATGCTGCTTTTAAAAGGTATACGCTGAGCATTGTAGATAGAAGAGAAGCGATAAAAACTGCCTGCCATTTGGCAAAGCCGGGCGATATAATTTTAATAGCCGGCAAAGGCCATGAAAAATACCAGGAGATAAATGGCGTGAAAAACCATTTTGACGATATGGAAGAGTTAGTGAACCAGTTTAAAATAATGGAACTATAAAACCTAAAGGATGCTATATTATTTATTTAGTTACTTAAATAAAAACTACTCCATTCCCGGAGGTGGCGTGTTCCAGTACATCACGTTCCGCACGGCTATGGCGGTAATTGTATCGCTTATCATAACTACGGTTTATGGTCGCAGGCTGATAGATTACCTGCGCTTTAAACAGGTTGGCGAAACGGTAAGAAACTTAGGTTTAGAAGGCCAGATGCAGAAAGCAGGTACGCCAACAATGGGCGGCCTCATCATTATTTTGGGCATACTGGTACCAACACTGTTATTCGCTAAACTGGATAATATCTATATCATCATGATGCTGGTAACAACCGTTTGGCTGGGTGCTATCGGTTTTTTGGATGATTATATCAAGGTTTTTAAAAAGAACAAAGAAGGATTAGCGGGCAGGTTCAAAATAACCGGGCAGGTAGGTTTGGCGCTGTTTATTGGCTGGACGATGTATTTCAACAGTGATATCATCATTCGCCAGGAAGTGAAGCTGCCGGTTACTATTGATGCGCCTGTAGGCTTTCACATGAGGGGCAAAACACAGGTTTATACACAGGATATTAAATCGACCAAAACCACCATACCTTTTTATAAAAACAACGAATTTGATTATGCCAAAGTATTAAAGTTTATGGGCGCCGATGATCATTACGCTTTGATTGTGTTCCTGGTGTTTGTTATTGTGATCATTACCGCAGTATCAAATGGGGCCAATATAACAGATGGCATAGATGGGCTGGCGACGGGTACCTCGGCTATTATAGGTATTACGCTGGCTATTTTGGCTTATGTATCAAGTAATACGTTCATAGCCGATTACCTCAATATTATGTACATCCCCAACTCGGGCGAACTGGTAATTTTTGCCGGGGCATTTGTGGGTGCCTGCGTTGGTTTTTTGTGGTATAATTCCTATCCCGCACAGGTATTTATGGGCGATACGGGTAGTTTGGCTATAGGTGGCATAATAGCGGTGTTCGCTATTATGATACGTAAGGAATTGCTGGTACCACTGTTATGTGGGGTGTTTTTGATCGAGAACCTTTCGGTAATTATACAGGTGTCGTGGTTCAAATTCACCAAAAAAAGATTTGGCGAGGGCCGCAGGGTGTTTTTAATGGCGCCGCTGCATCACCATTACCAAAAAAAGGGTTTTCATGAAGCAAAGATCGTGACGCGGTTCTGGATCATAAGTATCCTGTTAGCTATATTGACGATCATAACATTGAAACTTAGATAAAGCACAGCCCCTAACCCCCTAAAGGGGGAACAAAAAATATAGAATGGAACAAAAAGGTAACAATATCGCTAATCAAAAACTCCCCCTTCAGGGGGCGGGGGGGGCTCGCCTTGTTATTCTTGGCGCGGGCGAAAGCGGTGTGGGTGCGGCATACCTTGCCCAAAAGCAGGGGTATGATGTTTTTGTATCGGATTTCGGGTCCATTGCGGATAATTATAAAAAGCAATTGCAGGACTGGAGCATACCTTTCGAAGAAAATAAGCATACCGAAGCAGAGATACTGAAAGCTGTTGAAGTGATAAAAAGCCCGGGCATTCCCGATAAGGCTCCTATAGTAAAGAAGCTGAAGGAAAAGAATATACCCGTTATTTCGGAGATAGAATTTGCCGGGCGGTACACCAATGCAAAAATTATAGGGATAACCGGTTCAAACGGTAAGACCACTACCACTAGTTTAACCTATCATATCCTAAAAAATGCCGACCTGAATGTTGGCCTGGCTGGTAACATAGGCAAAAGCTTCGCTTACCAGGTGGCTACTGAAGAGTTTGACTATTATGTACTGGAACTAAGCAGCTTTATGCTGGATGATATGTACGAGTTTAAGGCTGATATAGGCGTATTGCTAAATATTACGCCCGACCACCTTGACCGCTATGAGTACAAGATGGAAAACTATGTGGCATCAAAATTCCGCATCACGCAAAATCAAACCGGTGCGGACTACTTTATTTATTGTGGCGATGACCCGGAAACAATAAAAGGCATGGCGACGCGCAGTTTTACGGCACAGATGCTGCCATTTTCTATAGAAAAACCAATTAAAACGGGAGCATATCTCGATAAGGACAATATTGTCATAAATATACACCAACCCTACTTTACAATGTCAATTAACGAACTGGCCCTGCAAGGCAAGCACAACATCTACAATTCAATGGCCTCGGGTATTGTAGCCAAAGTGCTGGAATTACGCAACGAAACCCTAAGGGAGAGCATGGGTAATTTCAAAAACATTGAACACAGGCTGGAGTCGGTTGGGAAAATATCCGGCATCAGCTTCATCAATGATTCGAAGGCCACTAACGTTAACTCTACATGGTATGCTTTAGAAAGCATGACCAGCGATGTGATATTGATACTCGGCGGGGTTGATAAAGGAAACGATTATAGCATGCTGAAAGAGCTTGTTAAGCAAAAGGTAAAAGCCATTGTTTGCCTGGGCAAAGATAACGAGCGTATCCACAAAGCATTTGAAGATGTAGTGGATATAATAGTAAACACCATGTCGGCAGAAGAAGCGGTACAAACATCGTATCACCTGGCTACAAAAGGCGATACTGTATTGCTGTCACCAGCTTGCGCAAGTTTTGATCTCTTCAAGAATTACGAGGATCGTGGTCGTCAATTCAAACAAGCAGTAAAGGAGTTATAAGCCCCACCCAACCCTCCCCGGTAGGGAGGGCTTTAAAAGAATGAAGGAGAAAATAACAACATAAATTAAAAAGTCTCCCCTACCGGGGGAGATTTAGAGGGGGCTTATGAACAAAATACTCAACAACACAAAAGGCGACCGCTGGATATGGCTGATAGTGATATTGCTATCGGTTATTTCATTGCTGGCTGTTTACAGCGCCATAGGTTCGCTGGCCTATAAAAAAGGCGTGGGTGCTGAATCTATTTTAATGAAGCATGTGGCTATGATGGTCGCTGGGCTGGCGTTGATGTATATCTGTCATAAACTGGATTACCGGTACTATGCAGGTATATCAAAATTGCTGATGTATATCACTATTCCCTTACTGATGTACACGCTTGTTTTCGGCAGCCACGTGAATGAGGCCAGTCGCTGGATAGCCATACCCGGTACGGGTTTAAGTTTCCAAACCTCCGATTTGGCCAAGCTGGCTTTGATCACTTACCTGGCGCGAACACTATCTCGTAAGCAGGAAAATATAAAGAATGTAAAGCAATCATTTGTGCCGATAATGGGCGCGGTTTGTATGGTATTCATACTGATAGCATGGGCCAATTTGTCGACAGCGTTAATGCTTTTCGGTGTTAGTATTCTATTGCTGATCATGGGCCGCATCAGCATAAAACAAATTGCGGTTACCTGTTTGGCTGGCATAATTTTGTTAGGTGCAGTGGTAATGCTCGGCCCCCGCAGGCATACTTATATGGCGCGTATCAACACATTCATGCACCCTGAAAAAGCCGATCCCGATAAATCGTACCAGGCCGACCATGCTAAAATAGCCATAGCAACCGGCGGTATTATAGGTAAGGGAATGGGCAACAGCACCGAAAGTAACTTTTTACCCGAAGCATACTCGGATGAGATATATGCCATAATAGTAGAAGAATACGGCCTGGTAGGCGGCTTTTTGCTGATAGGTATTTACCTGTTCTTGTTGTACAGATGTATAAAAATAGCCACTAAAGCACCGAAAGCGTTTGGTACGCTGCTGGCGGCCGGGTTGAGCTTTAGCTTGACCATACAGGCATTTGCCAACATGGCGGTTGCTGTAGGGCTTGGGCCAGTAACAGGTGTGCCGCTGCCCTTTGTAAGTATGGGCGGTACGTCGATACTGTTTACAAGTATAGCGTTCGGTATCATCCTTTCGGTAAGCCGCGATAATGATGCCAGGAAAGTTGTAGTGGGTGAGATAAGGGAAGTTGCGGTAGCGTAGGTCGCCCCCTAACCCCCTAAAGGGGGAACAAAAGTTTAAAAGAGATAAATGTCAGGTACAAATAAAAATATTGCTAATCAAAAGCTCCCCCTTCAGGGGGCGGGGGGGGCTGGGCGGCGTATCATCATTAGCGGTGGTGGTACGGGGGGGCATATTTTCCCGGCTATTGCTATTGCCAATGCTTTGAAAAAACTTGATCCGTCTACCGAAATATTATTTGTGGGTGCCAACGGGCGGATGGAGATGGAGAAGGTACCGGCGGCAGGATATAAAATTATAGGGCTGGATATACAGGGCATACAGCGGGGATCGATAATGAAGAATTTGCAGTTCCCGATTAAGTTGCTGAACAGTGTGCGGAAATCGATAAAAATAATTAGGGATTTTAAGCCCGACGCGGCTGTTGGTGTTGGGGGCTATGCCTCAGGACCGTTGCTGTACGCCGCATCGATAAAAGGCATCCCTTATTTAATACAGGAACAAAACTCGTACGCGGGTATTACTAATAAATGGCTGGGAAAAAAAGCAGCTAAAATATGTGTGGCCTATGATAACATGAGCCAGTTTTTCCCGGCATCGAAAATTATAAAAACGGGTAACCCGATACGCACGGAATCGGTGGCTATTACCGGGAAGCACATGCAGGCACTGGAGTCGTTAAAGTTGTCGCCAGCAAAAAAAACTATCCTGGTTACGGGAGGCAGTTTAGGTGCGCGTACTTTGAACAACAGCATAATGGCCGGTTTGGATAAAATAATTGAAGCCGATGTACAACTGGTATGGCAAACGGGTAAGTTCTATTATAAAGGCATTATTGAGAAGCTGGGCGAGAATTATAACCCCAACATCCGCATAATGGAATTTGTGAACCGGATGGACCTGGCGTATGCGGCTGCCGATGTAATTATATCAAGGGCAGGCGCTGGTACTATTGCCGAATTGTGCGTGGTGAAAAAGCCGGTGATATTGGTGCCTTCGCCTAATGTGGCCGAGGATCATCAAACTAAAAACGCGCTGGCTTTGCTGCATGATGATGCAGCGATTTTTATTCCCGACAGGGATGCTGAAGCTAAATTGGTTGATAAAGCGCTTGAGCTTTTAAATGATAAGGAAAAACAAGAAATATTAAGCAACAACATTGGCAAACTGGCGTTGCCCGATGCCGATGAGGTAATTGCGAAAGAAGTTATGAAAATAACAATTAATGCTTAATCTTAACCTCACCCTCCGCGAAAGCGGAGGGGAGGTTTTTTAAAAAGAATCGGTGAAATCATAATGATAAAATCGGTGAAATCAAACAAAAGAAAATGGAACTGCACGATATAAAAAGAGTTTATTTGATTGGCATAGGCGGCATAGGCATGAGCGGCCTGGCACGCTATTTTCATCATTTGGGCTGTATTGTATGCGGGTACGATAAAACAGCTACCGACCTTACCAACGAACTACATAACGAAGGTATACAGATAATTTTTGATGATAACGAGGAGTGGATACCCATGAGTTTCCGCTCGCCGGATGCGGGTACGCTGATCATCTTTACGCCTGCCGTTCCAAAGGATTCGGCTATAGTTAACTTTTTCAAAAACCGTGGGTTTGAGCTGTTCAAGCGTTCGCAGGTTTTGGGTTTGATAAGCAAAGGCATGTACACAGTTGCTATCGCGGGTACGCATGGTAAAACCACCACATCAACTATGGTTGCCCATATATTGAAAGATTCGGGTATTGATTGCTCGGCTTTTTTGGGTGGTATTGCATCAAATTATCATACCAACGTATTGTATGGCAAAACCAATATTGTAGTGGTTGAAGCTGATGAGTACGATCGTTCGTTCCTTACCTTATACCCGGATATAGCGGTTATCACTTCAATGGATGCCGATCACCTGGATATTTATGGCGACCATTCGCATTTGACGGATTCATTTAAATTGTTCGCCTCCCAAATAAAAGAAGGCGGTGTTCTGATCCATAAAAAAGGCCTGCCACTTGATACCGGCTATACCTACAGTATAAAAGAAGAAGCCGACGCGACAGCATCAAATATCCGTATTGAGAACGGCAGCTTTTATTTCGATTTCAACAACAGCAATACCGATATACGCGATATACAGTTAGGCATCCCCGGTTTTCATAACGTGGAGAATGCTACCGCCGCTATTGAGGCAGCGTTACGTTTAGGCGTTTCGGCAGGCGATGTAAGAAATGCTTTGGCTTCGTTCAGGGGCGTACATCGCAGGTTTGAATACATTGTAAAGAATGATGAGCACATCTATATTGATGATTATGCGCATCACCCTGAAGAATTGCGCGCGGCTATTAATTCGGTAAAGAAGCTTTATCCTGATAAAAAACTGGTGACGATATTCCAGCCTCACCTATATACCCGCACCCGTGATTTTGCCGATGGCTTTGCCGAAGTGCTGGATATGACGGATGAACTGATCATGCTGGATATTTACCCTGCACGGGAACTGCCGATAGAGGGCGTAACCAGCGAAATGATACTGGGCAAAATGCATTTGAAAAACAAGCGCCTTGCCGGTAAACAGGAAGCTGTAGAAATAATAAGAAATGAAAAACCGGCCCTGCTGTTAACGGTAGGCGCAGGCGATATTGACACTTTGGTTGAACCTTTAAAAAACGCGTTGACCCATGTTTAAGAAACGCATTTGGATGCCCATATTCATCGGCTTTTGCTGGCTCATCAGCATTGGCGGCGTGGTGGTGCTCATGAGTTTCATCGAAGTGAAAAAATCAGAAGTGCTGTGCCGCGATGTGCGGGTGTACATACCCGGCAGCCAGTATTTTATCGACAGGCAGGAAGTTGATAATATTTTAAAGGTAAAAAGCCACGCGCTGATAGGCCGGCCGATAGAAGACATCAACATACAGCAATTGGAAATGAAGCTGAAGGCCAATCCATTTATCGAATCGGCTAAAGTGTATATCGATATGAGCGATGTGGTAATGGTAGAGATCAGTCAGCGCCAGCCCATACTGCGCATCATGAACCAGTTCGACCAAGATTTTTATGTTGACCAAAACGGGTTGAAAATACCGTTGTCGAATAACTTTACGGCAAGGGTGCTGGCGGCAAACGGTTTTATTGATGAGCCTTTCGGTGGGAAGGTTGACAGCCTGCATACCGATGTGGCCGAACAAGTATTTAGAACGGCCGATTTTATCCGCAAGGATTCACTTTGGTCGGCGCAGATAGCGCAGATATATGTAACGCAGCAGCATGAAATTGAGCTGATACCGCGCGTAGGCAACCAGCGGATATTGCTGGGCAATGCCGATTCGCTGGATGCGAAATTTGCTAACCTGCTGTTGTTTTACAAAAAGGCTTTGCCGCAGGCAGGATGGGGCACTTACAAGGCAATAAATATTAAATATGCAAACCAGGTGATAGGTGTAAAAAACCAGTTCACTAAGCAGGATTCGTTAAAAATGATAGCAAAGCGTGACAGTCTTACTATAAGTGCCATAAAAGACGATTCCGCAAAAATAAAAAAAGACACATCTCAAATTAAGTACTAATATGGACAAAGTTTTAACCCAGGAAAAGAGTTCGCCAATCGTGGTAGGATTGGACATCGGAACTACAAAGATCTGCGCCATTGTTGGCCGCCGCACCAAAAACGGCAAGATCGAAGTGTTAGGTATAGGCAAAGCAGAATCGGCTGGCGTAACGCGCGGTATGGTATCGAACATCGACAAAACCGTACAGGGCATTATACAGGCGGTTGACGTTGCGGGAACGCAATCAAACGTTGAAATACGTGTAGTTAACGTAGGTATCGCCGGCCAGCACATCAAAAGCCTGCAGCACCGCGGCTTGATTACCCGCCGCGACCTGAACACCGAGATAGGGCGCAAGGATATTGATAAACTGATTGAGGACATGTACAACCTGGTAATGCCTCCGGGCGAGGAGATCATCCACGTATTGCCGCAGGAATTTACTGTGGATAGCGAACCGGGTGTGAAAGATCCTATCGGGATGGCTGGGGTAAGGCTTGAAGCTAACTTCCATATTATTTCGGGCCAGGTTACCGCTATAAAAAATATTGTTAAGTGTGTTAACAAAGCCAACCTTGAAAGCCAGGAGCTGATACTGGAGCCATTGGCATCATCCGAGTCGGTTTTGAGCGACGAGGAAAAGGAGGCCGGTGTTGTTTTAGTTGACGTGGGTGGCGGCACAACAGATGTGGCTATATTCCACGAAGGTATTATCAGGCATACCGCTGTGATACCTTTTGGAGGCAACAGCATAACCGAAGATATCCGCGAAGGCTGTTCGGTAATGCGCAACATAGCCGAGCAACTTAAAATAAGGTTCGGTTCGGCGTTGGCTGAAGAGAACAAAGAAAACGAGATTGTGTGCGTTCCCGGCTTGCGTGGCCGCGAGCCAAAAGAGATATCAGTTAAAAACCTGGCTTTTGTTATCCAGGCACGTATGGAAGAGATTGTTGAGCATGTGTATTATGAAATAAAATCTTCGGGTTACGAAAAGAAACTGATAGCAGGTATAGTAATAACAGGCGGCGGCGCGCAGCTAAAACACCTGCCGCAACTGGTTGAATATGTTACCGGTTTGGATTGCCGCGTGGGTTACCCTAATGAACATTTGGCTAAAAATGAGGTGTTGCCAAAAAACATTTATGAAGAACTGCAGAGCCCCATGTTTGCTACCGGTATAGGCCTGTTGATAAAGGGTATCCAGAAGATGGAATACAATGCTGTTCCGCATGAAGTTGAGGACAAAAAGAAGGTGGATAAAACCAAATTTGCCGAGGAACGCAAGGGTGGTTTGTTCGCCAAAATATTAGAGGGCAGTAAGAAATTTATTAAGGATGATATTAAAGATGAGGACTTTTTGAAATAATTATTCACATCGGGCGATTTTTCCACATATTGACAATTGTGGAAAAAGCCTGTTGAAAAAGACCTATTATTACATTAGTGAAATCTAAATATTCATCAAAACACATATAGCTGATAATAAGGATTATGAAGTTTGAGATGCTAAAAGAAAAGTCGTCTATCATCAAGGTAATTGGTGTTGGCGGCGGTGGTGGCAATGCCGTAAACCACATGTACAAGCAAGGTATAACCGGTGTTGATTTTATCATATGCAACACCGATGCACAGGCTTTGGAGCTTAGCCCTATACCTAACAAGGTACAATTAGGCGCCAGCTTAACCGAAGGTATGGGCGCAGGCTCGATACCCGAAGTGGGCAAAAACTCGGCTATTGAGAATATTGACGATATAAAGGAAATGCTTGGCGTAAATACCAAAATGCTGTTCATAACAGCAGGTATGGGCGGTGGTACCGGTACAGGTGCAAGCCCTATTATTGCCAAAGCAGCGCGCGAGATGGATATATTGACCGTGGGCATCATAACCACCCCGTTCTCGTTTGAAGGCAAGCGCCGTAAGATGCAGGCTGAAGAAGGGATGGAAGAGCTGAAAAAATATGTGGATTCGTTCCTGGTGATCTCGAACGACAGGCTGCGCCAGATATTCGGGAACTTAACACTGGGCTCGGCATTCGCGCAGGCTGATAATATATTAACAACAGCAGCCAAAGGCATCGCCGAAATAATCACGTTACCCGGTTATATAAACGTTGACTTTAAGGACGTGCGCACTGTAATGAAAGACAGCGGCGTATCCATAATGGGCAGCTCATCGGCCGAAGGCGATAATCGCGCTTTGAAAGCAGTTGAGGGGGCTTTATCATCGCCACTATTAAAAGATAATGAGATAGAAGGTGCACGTTATATCCTGTTAAATATTAGCTCAGGCGATAAGGAAGTGACCATGGATGAAGTGAGTATAATTACCGATTACATACAGGAAGAAGCCGGTTTGGCTGCCGACCTGATATGGGGTAACTGTATTGATGAGAACCTGGGCGATAAAATATCGGTAACCATAATAGCTACCGGTTTCCAAACTAAAGACGAGCGTGAAAAGGAACATAGCAGCAAGAAAATAGTATCGATGCTGGTGCCTGAAAATACTCCACTGGTAAAACCTGTGAATGAGTTTATAAACCAGGTAAGAGAAACCCCGGTTGCATCGTCTGAAATTTATATGAAAGGCGCACCTGTAAAGGATGAGCCTAAGCAAACTGGTTTGTTTGATCTGTTCGGTACAAAGAATGAGGACCCCGGTACAATAAGGTTTAGTTTAGAGGAAGAACCTGCTGCAGAAGCTACAGCGAACGATGGGGAGGAATTCTCATTCAAAATAGCGGAATCGATAAGTTTTGAGCCGGCCATGGAAGAGCAGCAACCCGAGCCCGAACCGGAGCCGGCACCAGTTATTGGGGCCGATGACCATAAAACGCAGGAAAGCATGGAAGAGCAATTGCGCCAGTCGCGCGAGCGTATTATGCGCCTGAAGGACCTGAGCATGAAACTGCGTAACGGCAATATACAGGAGATGGAGAACGTGCCAGCTTACAAACGCAAGGAAATAGCTTTACAGGAGCCGCCTGCATCTGATGAGAGCCAGGTATCACGTTTTTCGTTATTGCCTGACAGTGAAGGAAAAGTGGAAATAAGGAATAATAACTCGTTCCTGCACGATAATGTTGACTAATATGTTTTAATTATTGAAAAAAAGCCTTTGTATGTTGACTGCAAAGGCTTTTTTACATTTTACGAGTTGCTAAAGGGCCGTAAAACGGCTATATTTGTACAAATTTTACTTTAATACGTTTACCATTTTGGATTTATTTGATAAGATACAAAAAAGTGTGGGAGGCCCACTGGGTCAACATCAAAAGTGGTCGCATGGCTATTTCTCATATCCTAAATTAGAGGGCGAAATAGGCCCGTATATGTTATTTAACGGCAAAGAACATTTGGTTTGGAGCCTTAACAATTACCTGGGTTTGGCAAACCACCCCGAAGTGCGGGAAGCCGATGCACAGGCTGCTGCTGATTATGGTATGGCGTACCCAATGGGCGCCAGGATGATGTCGGGTAATTCAAGGCATCATGAAGAATTGGAGGATGGACTTGCTGAATTTGTAGGCAAGGAGTCTGCATTTTTATTGAATTATGGCTACCAGGGCATGCTGTCGATAATTGACGCGCTGGTTGACCGTAATGATGTTATAGTATACGATGCCGAATCGCATGCCTGTATTATTGACGGTGTACGTTTACACATGGGCAAGCGCTTTGTTTACCAGCATAACGATATTGAAAGTTGTGAAAAACAATTAGAGCGTGCTACCAAGTTAACCGAACAAACCGGCGGCGGTATACTGCTGATAACCGAGGGCGTTTTTGGCATGTCAGGTGCGCAGGGTAAGTTGAAGGAAATAGCAGCGTTAAAATCGAAATTCGGCTTCCGTTTATTGGTTGATGACGCGCATGGCTTTGGTACCATGGGTAAAACTGGTGCAGGTACACATGAAGAGCAGGATGTTGTGGATGAGGTGGATGTTTACTTTGCCACCTTTGCCAAATCAATGGCCGGCATTGGTGGCTTTGTGGCTGCTAACCGCGATATAATTGAATACCTGCGCTATAATATGCGCTCACAAACATTTGCAAAGGCGCTGCCTATGCCTATGGTCATCGGGCTGAAAAAACGTTTTGAGCTGCTTAAAACAAAGCCTGAACTGCGTGAGAAGTTGTGGCTGATAGCCAAAACGCTGCAAAAGGGTTTGATAGATCATGGGTTTGATATTGGGGTAACTAATTCGGTGGTAACGCCGGTGATTTTAAAAGGCGACCTGTACGAGGCCACCGCGCTGACACGCGACCTGCGCGAGAACTACGGTATATTTTGCTCAATAGTAATATACCCGGTTATACCCCGCGGCATTATATTATTACGATTGATACCAACAGCTATGCATAGTTTGGAAGATGTAGAGCGTACGCTGGATGCCTACAGCGAAATGGCTGAAAAATTAAAAGCAGGCAAGTATAAAAAAGATACGGTGCCTGCTGTTTAAAGAAAAATATAAATTATACATTAGCCTTTCGGATCTGTTCCGGAAGGCTTTTTTATTTTATATAGCTAATCAATTATAAACACTATGATTTCACGCCGTCATTTTATAAAGATCAATGGCATAACCACTGCGGGCATAAGTATGGGCTTAAGGCCGGTTTTGTTTACAGGCAACATGCCTAAGTTTGAGAGTCATCGCCCAAAACTATCGGAGCGAAAATTTACCAGCGAGGCTGTTGAGGAAAAAATAAGAGCCATTAAAGCCACTATTAAGGACCCCGAACTGGCCTGGTTGTTTGAGAACTGTTACCCCAATACGCTGGATACCACGGTTAACTACAGGGAAGAAAACGGCAAGCCTGATACTTTTGTGATTACCGGCGATATAAATGCGATGTGGATGCGCGATTCATCGGCGCAGGTTTGGCCCTATTTGCCGCTGATAACCAAGGACGCAAAACTTAAAAAGCTGATATTGGGCGTAATTAACCGCCAGGCTAAATACGTGAATATCGATCCTTATGCTAACGCGTTTAACTTTGGCCCAACCGGCAGCGAATGGGATAGCGACAACACGACCATGAAGCCCGAATTGCACGAGCGTAAATTCGAGGTGGATTCGTTGTGTTACCCGATAAGATTAGCCTATCATTATTGGAAAATAAGCGGCGACAGCAGCTTTTTTGATGAAGAATGGCAAAAGGCAGGTAAACGTATTGTGCATACTTTTAAGGAGCAGCAACGTAAGGAAGGTTTAGGGCCGTATCATTTCCAACGGAAAACAGAGGTATCTACCGATACCGCGCCTTTGGGTGGTTATGGTAACCCGGTTAGGCCTGTGGGCTTGATCTGTTCGGTGTTCAGACCGTCGGATGATGCTACTATTTATCCTTTCCTTGTGCCGTCAAATTACTTCGCGGTAGCCAGCCTTAAACAGTTGGCAGAAATGTTTCATACTATAGGCAATGATAAAATAACAGCGGATACCTGCGAGGTTTTCGCAAACGAGGTGCATGATGCGCTGCAAAAGTATGCCATAGCCCAGCACCCGGTATATGGACGAGTGTTGGCGTATGAGGTTGACGGCTTTGGCAACCAGTTGTTTATGGATGATGCCAATGTGCCAAGCCTTTTGGCTATGCCGTACCTTGGAGCAATCTCGGAACACGACGCTATTTATCAAAATACCCGCCGCATGGTTTTGAGCGATGCTAACCCCTACTTTTTTAAAGGAAAAGCTGCCGAAGGTATTGGTGGGCCGCATGTGGGCCTGAACTATATATGGCCCATGAGCATTATTATACGCGCCATAACATCAACTGATAAAGCGGAGATTGCAAAATGCCTTAAATGGCTTAAAAATACACATGCGGGCACAGGTTTTATGCATGAATCATTTAATAAAGACGACGCCGCTGATTTTACCCGTAAGTGGTTTGCGTGGGCTAATACGCTATTTGGCGAACTGATGATAAAAGTGCACCAATATTACCCGGAATTATTGGCGTAATATAATTTATAATATGTATTTAATATTAAAATAATACTGCTAAATCTATTTGTTAACAAGTATTAATATCTTATATATTAT